>NZ_JBSGBN010000157.1:0-21365 GCF_053601275.1 Streptomyces sp. NPDC004752
CGCGGAGCGGGATACCACGCGGCAAGCCGCGTGGTAGTGAACGGCTTCGCTGACGCTCCGCCCAATTCCCCCGCAAGCGGGGGAATTGAATTCCGCAAGCGGAATTCTGAAAGAGTGTCAATCCGCGCAAGCGCGGATTGACGGAGTCCCGCAAGCGGGACTCTGAAGGCTAGCGGCAAGGGGCGGGTGCATCATGTGCGGCACTGTGTAGGCTCTGGGATCCTGTGCCCTATCCTGGTATGGAAGTTGATGGATCGTCAGGTGTGGTGGGTGCCGGCCTCACCGTAGAGATGGACTCCGCTGCGCTCCGTCCAACCCCTCTCCCCCACCCGCAGGACGCTACGGTCAAGCCGAAGCAACACGCCCGATCAGCAACACGGCAATCAGTCATTGAAGGAAGCAGACTGACCGTGTGTCACCCTGGGTGGTTCACCTTACACGCGATGATGCATCACAGTGATGCACTGTGTAGAATTTGGGGTCAGACAGCACCACCCGGATACCCTCGCCGCCACTCCGAGACACTTTTTCAAGATTGCGCGCTGCATTCCGCGATAAGGAGACCACGGGACATGGCCGTGAAACTGCGTGACCACCAGATCGAGGCGGTTGCCGCTGTTGTGCGCGGTCTCGATGTCCCGGCGGGCGGTGTTCCCTTCGATGGTCTGCGTGGGCAGGTGCATGCCGCGTGCGGCACGGGGAAGACGATCATTGCTGCGGCGTCGGCGAGGCGGCTGGTGCCCAGGGGGCGCGTGTTGGTGTTGGTGCCGACGCTGGATCTGTTGGCGCAGACGGTGAGGGCGTGGCGTGAGGTGGGGCATCGGGGGCCGGCGGTTGCGGTGTGCTCGTTGCAGGACGATCCGGAGCTGTGGCATCTGGGGGTGCGCTCCACCACGAACCCGATCCAGCTGGCGCTGTGGCACGGCTCCGGGCCTGTGACCATCTACGCGACGTACGCGTCGCTGGGCGTGCTCGCGGAGTCCTTCGAGGGCGCCTACGGGCAGCAACTGGCCCCGGTGGACCTGGCCGTGGTCGACGAGGCGCACCGGACGAGTGGGTCGATGGGCAAGGCGTGGGCGGACATCCACGACCAGACCGTCATCCCCGCGCACCGCCGGCTGTACCTGACAGCGACGCCGCGGATCTGGGAGGAGCGGCTCAGCCGGGAGGTTGCCGAGGGGGTACGCGACCCGCTGCCGAGGGAGATGGCGGCCTCCATGGACGACGAGAAGGTCTTCGGTCCCGTCCTCTACAAGCTGTCTCTGGCGTCGGCCGTGGCGCGGGGGCTGTTGGCGCGGTACCAGATCATCGTGCTGGAGCTGAAGGACCCGGTCGTCACGCCCGAGCGTCTGATGGGCGAGGAGCGGCGCAGTGAGGAGGTGCGCGGGCAGCGGCTCGGAGCCTTGCAGGCGGCGCTGCTGCACACGATGGCGCAGCACGGACTGCAGACGTGCATCACCTTCCATCACCGCACCATCGAGGCCCAGGCCTACGCGGAAGGCCTTCAGCGCGTCGCAGCGAAGCTGCACGCGGATCAGCCCGAGACGTACCCGGCGAAGATCTGGGCGGACTGGCTGTGCGGGGAGCATGTCCCCGAGCGCCGGCGGGAGGTCCTCGGCTCGTTCGGATCCACAGCGCAGCGCGCGGTGCTCTCCAACTGCCGGGTGCTGGGTGAAGGCGTCGACATCCGCGCGGTGGACAGTGTGGCGCTGCTGGACCCCAAGGGCGCGCCGCACGACATCGTCCAGGCCATCGGCCGCGCGCTGCGCCAGAAGCCCGGACAGGGCAAACTCGCCTCCCTGATCGTGCCGGTCTTCCTCCAGCCCGGAGAACAGCCCGAGGACATGTTCACCTCCGGCTCCTACCGGCCCCTGGTGAAAGTCCTGGAAGGGCTGCGGGCTCATGATGAAGAGGCCGTGGAACTGCTCGCGATTCCGCAGGAGCCCCAGAAGGACGTCGCCCAGCCGTCCGTCAACATCGGCTCTGCGCCTGCGGAAGGCGAGGAAGAATCACGGCTGCTGCTCCGTTTCGCCGCCCCCAGGGATCCTGTGATGGTCGCGGACTGGGTCAGCTTCAACGTGATCGACACCGAACGCCAGGACTGGGCCCGCGGCTGGGCGAAGCTGAAGATATACGTCGAACGGGTCGGGAACGCCCGCGTGCCCTACGGGCACCGCGAGGACGCCACACCACTTGGACAATGGGTGGCAGAACAACGACGCGCCTACGCAGCCGGACAGATGAACGGCCAGCGCGCGCGGCGACTCGAACAGCTCGGCATGGTCTGGTCCCTGGCCGACGAACGCTTCCAGGAGAACCTCGAAGCCGCCAAGGCCTACTACGACCAGCACTGGACCCTCTGCGCTCCCAGGTCCGCAGCGATGCTGGACAGGCCGTTGGGGATGTGGCTCGCGAATTTGCGGCGGCCCGGTGCGCTGGACGGCCACCCTGAGTGGAAGGCCGCGCTGGAGGCCGTAGACCCGGACTGGAACCCGGACTGGCCGGCGGACTGGCAACGCCACTACGCCGCACTACGCGAACTCGTACGCGACGAAGAAGGCCGGGACGGTGAGACCGAGGTCCTGCCCGGGTTCACGGTCCACGGCATGGACATCGGCAAATGGCTGGCCAAGCAGCGCAAGCCGAAGGTCTGGCAGGCCCTTCACGACGGGCAGCACGAGCGCCTGGAGCAGCTCGGCATCACACCGCTCGCCCCGGAACCGAGGGAGCCCGAGAAGCCGCCCACGACGCCCATGGGGGCCTTCGGGAAGGGCGTCGCAGCCCTCGCGCAGTACAAGACCCGCGAGGGCTCCGTGACCGTTCCACGGGGGCACGTGGAGCGGCTGGAAGACGGCACCGAAGTCAAGCTCGGCGTGTGGATCATGAACCAGAAGACCCGCCGCGCGAAGCTTCCCACCGACAGGCTCGCCGCACTCGCCGCGCTAGGGCTTGAATGGGCCCTGCAAGGCTAAGGAACGGGATAAGTTTGTGGTTAAGTCTGGCAATCTTGCCTGGAGTGAGGGTGCAGGGTCATGGCATCTGAGGAAGAGCTGTTCGCGTCCGTCGACGCTCTGTTGAACGAGGAGCCGCACCTGCCGCCTCCGGCGGAGCGTGCCCGGCTGCGTGAGGCCGCCGGCATCACCCAGGCCCGCCTGGCCACCGCGTTGAAGACCACGACCCAGTCAGTGAAGAACTGGGAGAACGGCCGCAGCGAGCCGAAATCGCCGCGCCTGGACGCCTACCAGCGGCTGCTGAACGGATGGGCGGCGAAGTACCCCGCCCCCGGCGCAGCTCCACCAGCCTCGGTTGCCGCAACGGCGCCCGCGGCGTCTACCGAACCGGCCGCGTCCAAGGTGGAGACGGCAGATGCCCCGCAGGCTCCCGCCGTTCCGGCTGCGGCGCCGGCGCGTGCACCCATGAGCCCCGCTGCGACATCGTGGCGTCCGGCCACGAAGAAGGCGGTGCAGCCCGCAGCCGATCCGCGCTTCCCGCACGGCCCGCTCGCGGTTCTGGACGGCGACGGCTGCGCGTACGGTACAGGCGGCATCGTGCTCGACTGCCCCGCGACCACGGTGGTGGAACTTGTGGAGTGGACGCTGCGCGAGTCCGGCCTCGGTGCGCCGCGCCTGCACAAGAACGGCAAGGACAGCGACCCGCTGATCGTGCTCACCGCCGCGGCTGCCGTGAAGCTCGGGCTGCCGGAGCGCCTGGAAGGCCACGAGCAGCGCCGTTCCCTGCGCCTGCCGGAGGACCACCCGGTGGTCAAGCAGGTGGTGAAGGCCAAGTGGCAGCTCACCCAGCGCGGGTTCGGCCCGTGGGCAAGGATCTACCGCAAGGCACAAGGCCGCGACCGGCAGTGCGTGCAGCTCGCGATTCTGTCCTGGGACGCCCTCGATGAGCGGTCCTGGCCCGGGGTCACGGAGATGGAGCCGGCGGACGTCGCCCGCGTCCTCGGTGTGTACGCCCAGCGGGTCATCACCCCGCGCGGCTCCACCGCCGTCTCCGGGCTGGAGCTGATGACCGCGCTGCGCCCGCCCACCCGCGCAGTGCGCGACGAAGCGACCGGGAACTGGGTGCCCGGCCACAACCCCGGTTCGCTGGGCACCGAGCCGATGGACCCGGCGCCGCCGGAGGCCACCCCCGAGCACCCGGTCGTCGTGAACTCCGGCTGGCAGGGCGGGTTCCTCAACGAAGAGGCGTACCAGTGGGTGCGGCCCGTGGACCTGCTGACCGATGAGGAGTGCACGCTGCCGTACGCGGTCGGCCTAGACCTCAACACCGCGTTCCTCGCCGCCGCGGCCCGCCTGGTCGTCGGACTGTCCGCCCCCGACCACTTCGTGGGCCCGAAGTTCAACCCGAAGATCCCCGGAAGCTGGCTGGTCGACCTGTCCCACGTCGAGATGGACCCGCGTCTGCCCTCGCCGTTCACTCCGGACGGCGAGCGCCCGACGGGACCGGCCTGGTACCAGACACACACCGTCGCCTACGCCCAGGAGCTCGGCTGCAACGTGACTCCCCTCGAGGGGTACCTGCGGCGGGAAACCGGCGCGTACCTGGACCCGTGGCACGACCGGCTCAAGACCGCCTACGTCGACACCCTCGCCGACCTCGGCGTCACCAAGGACCTGTCCGACACCGAGTTCCTCGCGGCGATGGAACGGTATAAGGACACCGACCCGGCCCTGGCGGCCGTCCTCGCCGCCATCAAGGCCACCGTCAAGGGCGGCATCGGCAAGCTCCGCGAGCGCCCCCAGGGCAAGAAATACAAGGAGGGCGAGCGGTGGCCGGCCCTCCAACGCCCCACCTGGCGCCCCGACATCCGCGCCGCCGTCATCTCCAAGGCCCGGGTCAACATGCACCGCAAGATGCGCAACATGGCCACGATGACGGGCCTGTACCCGCTCGCCGTGCTGTCCGACTGCGTCGTCTACCCCTCACCGGGTGACAGCCCGCTCGACTTCCTGCCCTACGCCGCGTCCGGCAAGCCCCAGCCCGGCGGCTTCCGCCTCGGACCCACCCCTGGCCTGGCCAAGCTCGAGGGCGTCCAGTCGATGCTGTGGGCCGTCGATCTGATGGAGCAGGGATACAACCCCGCCCGGCACATCAAGGGCGGCGACGCTGTCCTGGACGAAGGCGAGTAGGCGCTGTGGGAGAGATCGACGACGCCATCGAACGCGCCGACCGGGAAGCCTTCACCCGCCAGCCGCCCAAGGCGCTCCAGGCACGCATCAACTTCCTGATGAAGCAGCTCAAGACGACCAAAGCCGTTGCCCAGGAGATCGGGGTCAGCCAGCGGTCAGTGGAGCGCTACCGCAGAGGCGAACGCAAGCACCCGCCCAAGGTGATCGCGGACCGGATCGACGCCGCTGTACGGGCGCGCTGGCAGCCACAGGTTCGCAGGCGCCGGCAGAAGCAGGCCGCCACCACCACGGGCATCACGGTGGAGACGAGGGCCAGGTTCGGTTACACCGCACCGATCGGCACCACCGACGACGGACGCTTCCGCCGCCTCACCGTCCACCTCCCCCCGGCCTACGCGCAGCGCCTCTTCGACGCCCGTGACGCCGGAGCCAGCGACCAGCAAATGCGCCAGATCGTCGCCGAAGGCTTCAAGGACGTGTACTTCCAGGACGGCGGAAACCGCGCCATGGGGCTCTCCGACGTCACCCTCAACGACATCGACTACCTCGACCTCGACTACTGACCCGGCGCCGGCTCGCAGGCCCGGAACCTGCTTGTTGGGCCGAAGCACGATAGTTGTCACACGCGACGGAACGGGTGGGGAAGCTGTTGCTGGCCTCGGGTGCCTTTCGGGTGGCCCCGCTGCAGGGTGAGATGACGCTGTCGTTCCTGGGGCGGATCGCGGACAGGTACGGCCTGACGGTGCGGAGTCTGCTGTCGTCGGTTACCGAAGTGGCTGGCCAGCAGGCCGTCGCCGGGGCTCTCCAGGGCGACAGCGAGGTGTTCTTGAACGCCGCGGCCCGGGACCGGGTCGCGGCACTGTGTGGTGTGCCGCAGGTGGGCTTACGCCGTGCGTTGCCGGCATGGATGCGGGAGGAGCCGCTGGGCCCCTCGAAGGAGCGGCCGGCGGCGCGGCTCCACAACGGGGTGGAGACGGTTGCCGCCTGGGGTCCGGCGTGCCCGGGATGTGTGGCTGCGCGGACCGGTCGCGTTGCACCAGCCCGGGTGTACCTGGCGGCGCACCAGCGAGTCTGCCCACGCCACCAATGCTGGCTGATGGGCGTGCCTGGCAGCGGCGGCCGTGTCGTGGGGTTGGCCGGATGCCCGGAGGTGGTCCAGGCGCAGGAGGATCACCGCAGGCTGCTGCGCCGCTACCCCGTCGCTGGTTCGGCGTTCGAGGTTGCTGAGGCGGTCACAGCCTGGTGGTGGGCCGAGAAGTGGCCTGAGGAACGTCGGTGGCCCATGCGGCTGGATGCGGCCATGCCCGCGGGCGAGGACCCTCAGCGGTGGCGGATCCTGGCGCGGGATCTGGTCACCTACCCCGAGACCGTCGCCCTCGCCACGCTTCTGGCCAGCCGGGCCTGGCGGCTCCGTGTCGCTGCTGACGGTGGTGGTCACCTCCCCTACCGGTTGGCTGATGTGCCCTGCGTGCCCAGCGAGCTGGGCTATCGCTTGCGGCGATCGTGGCTCACCGAGCGTCTGTCCTCCTGCACCCACGGAGCGCTGTTTGCCTGGACGTACCAGTGCATCCGTACCAAGGGCGGCAGTGGAGACGACGAACAGCGGCTGTGGCAGGTCCCCCTGGCGCTCCGGCCCCGGCCTCTCGCCGACGTTCTCGCGGGCTACCATCATCGGCAGACCGCGGGCACAGAGGGCCTGCCGGCTCAGAAACGGCTGCGGGGTCACAGCGCGCACGCCGAGGGCGCCTTCGCCGCCGGCCTGGCCCACGCGCGCACCTACGCCGCCCAGCACGGCCACCTCGCCACCCAACGCGACACCCGAGTCGGTTCCTTCGCTCTGGGGAAATGGGTGCACAACCAGCAGGCCCACGCCCTGGCCCTGCCCGAAGAAAAGGCCGCCGCTCTGAAGGAGGTGGATCCGTGGTGGAACATCCCCTGGTCGGTGAAGTGGCAGCGCTCCTACTACCGCGCCCGCGACCACGTCAGGCGCCACGGCCCCCTCAACGCCGCCGACGGCTTCCCCGACACCCACGTGCTGACCGGGGAGTGGCTGTACCTGCAGTGCACCGACTACAGCTCACTCCACCCCGAACAGCGCCGTCTGCTGGCCGACATCGGCCTCACCGCCCAGGCCGCCGGTAGCGGACGCCCGCGCCGAACGAGCCGGACGGCGGGCATCGATACGGCTGTTGCCTGCGCTCGCGCCTTCGTCGCCGAACACGGATGCCTGGCCCTGGCCACCAAGAACATCTCGTACCAGGGGTTTTTGCTCGGGAAGTGGCTCGCTGCCCAGCGTTGCCTCACTCGCCGCCAGGACGAACCAGCGCACCTTCAGGTGCTCGACGCGATCGACGTGTGGTGGAACCCGCCGTGGCCCTTGGTGTGGCAGCGCACCTGGCACCGGATCCGCGCTCATGCCCGAGACCGGCGCCACGGGGCTGCAGAAAGTGGCTGGCCGGACGGCAGTGACGGCTGGGCCACGTGGCTGTCCGTACAGTGCACCGGCTACCAGCAGTTGCATCCGCTGCAGCAGCATCTGCTGGCGGAGATCGGCATCACCGCCGAGACCGCCGCCGCGTGCCCCCACGAGATCATCGCCCAGCTCTGCGGTACGGGCCCCGGGCTGGCCCACGCGCGCACGTACGCCGCCGCACACGGCCACCTCGTCCTGTCCCTGAATGCTTGTTATGAGGGGTTTCCGTTGGGCCGGTGGCTGAGCGAACAGCGCCGCCAGGCGCGGGAGCACCATCGCAGTACAGGCGGGACATGGCCGGTCAGCACGCTCCTCGCAGCGCTCGACCCCTGGTGGAACCCGGCCTGGTCCTTGGAGTGGCAACGCAATTGGAGCCGCGTACGCGAGCAGTCCGCGTCCGCAGTCGACGGCGGTACCGGCATTGAGGACCTTGAGAAGGAGCTGGCCGGCTGGCTGAGGCGTCAGTGCACCGGCTACGGCACGCTCCACCCCGAACAGCATCGCCTCCTGACCAAGATCGGCATCACCGCCGAAACAGCCCGAGCCGCCCAGCCACCGGCTCCCCGCACCGATCCCGGTCTTCTCGACACCGCGCTCGCACAAGCCCGCGCCTACGCGGCCGAGTACGGCCATATCGCTGCGCCCGCCAGCACCGTCCTCGACGGGTTCCCGCTGGGGGAATGGCTGGCCTGGCAACGACGACGCGCCCGTCAGGACCGCCTCTCCCCCACCCGGGCCGAAGCCCTGACCACGATCGATCCGTGGTGGAATCCGCCCTGGCCCCTGCAATGGCAGCAGGCCTACCACCGCCTCCGCACAGCAGCCACGGGCACCGACGGCGCACCGGCCACGAACCTCCCCCGAGGCCTTCGCCGCTGGATCCGCGTCCAGCAAGAGTCCTGGAAGCACCTCCACCCCGGCCAGCAGGACCTCCTGACCGCCCTCGGCATCACACCCCACGCCGTCGTAGGCGAACGACCCGCCCCGGCCACACGCACCTACCCCACCAGCCCCGGACTCGACCACGCACGCGCCTACACCGCCCAACACGGCCACCTCACCCCGGACAAACACACCCGACAAGACGGCTTCCCCCTCGGCAGATGGCTGTGCCAGCAACGCCGCAAAGCCCGCGCCGGCGTCCTCTCCACCACCACCATTGAGGCGCTCACCGCTCTGGACCCGTGGTGGAACCCACCCTGGCCCTACACCTGGCACCGCACCTGGCAGCAATACCGCACCACGATCAGCAGGAACGAACCCCTCCCCGACACACTCCAACGGTGGGCCAACGCCCAACGCAGCCAATGGAGCACCCTCCACCCCCACCAACAACACCTCCTCACCCACACCGGCATCACCGGATGAGATCGCGGTGTCCAACAAGCCGGTGAGTAACCCGGAGTGACCATCAATCCCCATCGCGGTCAGGGACGCTCCCATCGTCCGGGATAGGATCTTCGGTCGCTCTTCTACGCTGACGCGCCCTCTGCAACAACGTGGGATCCCAGCTCTCCCATGCCTCATCAGACGCTAGAGTTTTCCCACCTCGTCCCGAAGTGGTGTGTTTCAACGGCGCGTTGACGGCTGCTGGTCACCCGCGTGTCCGTGCCGTACAGCAAGGGAGCATTGTGCGACTCGTCGAACTCAGCGTCACCAATTTCCGCTCGCTGGGCGACGTCCAGGGCATCCCGATCCACAAGCAGACCATCCTGACGGGCCACAACGACTGCGGGAAGACAGCGACCCTGGACGCCATCGCCTTCCTGCTCGGCGAGCGCCCTCTCGCGGACAGTGACATCTCTCAGTTTGCCGAGAGTGAACCCGCGCGCGCTGCCCTGCCATCGGACGATGACTCCGCGGAGCCGATCGCGGTGACGGTGGAAGGCCGGTTCGACCTGTCCGACGCCGAGAAGAAGGCCCTGGGTCTCACCTCTTCCATCCAGGTGCGCCGTCGGCACGTGGAAGGCGAAGGCGTCTCACTCGAGTGGCTGGCGCAGGTGCCGCAGAACCCCGCGCTACGGAACATCTCCTCCCTGAAGGTGCCCGAGCTCCGCAGCCTCGCCTCCGATGTAGGCGTCAAGTTGCGTGAGGGCCAGCCGAACGTCAAAGCGAGCTGGACCGAGGTTCTCGAGGAGCATGTGGCCTCAGCCCCAACGGTTGCCGGTTGGGCGCAGGCGCCCGAGCACGTCGTCAGCGCCCTGCCTCAGCTCCTCTATTTCCGGGGCGATACCGCGGAGACTCCCGACACCGTGGTCCGCAGCATCCTGACGGCGAAGTTGCGCGAGTACACCCTGCGCGAGGAGACCCGGCAGAAGATCACCGATCTGGAGACCGATTTCTCCGGCCTGCTCAAGGACGACGCCGCCCGCCTGCAGAAATTGGTCGAGGAACGATGCGCCCTCGACTCTTTCTCGCTGGAGCCGACCGTGCAGTTCCGGCCGACGGTCAGTGGCGTCTCGATGACCGCTGCGGCACCAGGCCAAAGGGCCGTGTCACTGGCTGCGGCCGGGGCCGGCCGGTCCCGCCGTATTTCGCTGGCGCTGTGGGAGGCCAGCCAGCAACTCCTCTCGGAAGCAGCGGAGGACGGCGTCACAGGGGGTGTGATCATCGCCTATGACGAGCCCGACACGCACCTCGACTACGAGCACCAGCGTCGTATCATGGACATGATCAAGGTGTCGGCGTCCGCCGCGCAGTCCACCGTGATCGTTGCCACCCATTCCCTGAACCTGATCGACGGCGTCGACATCCAGGACATCGTGCATCTCAACAGCAGGGACGGCCGAGCCTACGTACAGTCGCTCGGCGCAGAGGACAGCGACGAGGACACCCGGCGCTTTCTGTCGAACATGGCGGTTTCCCTGGGCTTCCGCAACAGTGTCCTCCTGCACGAACGGTGTTTCGTCGGTGTCGAGGGCCCCACCGAGTACGCGGCACTGCCGGCGCTGTTCAAGCTGGCGTTCGGCTACCCGATCCAGTCCGCAGGCATCGCACTGTGGGACTGCGGTGGCAACGACGGCGCCCTCAACTTCGCCAAATTCCTCAAGAAGCACAAGCGCACCGTCTTGTTCCTGGTCGATGGCGACTCGATCCGCGACAAGGAAAAGGAGTTCAGCCTCAATCGTCTGGAGAAGTACGGTTTTGCCGAGAAGGACTGCCTCTTCCTCGGAGACCCGAACGAGCTGGAGGACGTCTTCAGCGACGCTCAGTGGGCCGACACCATGAACGCCGAATGGCCCCGCAAGGACGAGCAGCAGTGGACACCCGCGGATGTCGCAGACCTGCGCAGCACCGGCAAGTTCAGCAAGTCGCTTCACACTCTGCTGTACCAGCACTCCGAGCAGGCTCCGCGTAAGAAGGAGAGCATGGTCGTCGAATTGACTCGCCGGCTGCGCACCCCCTCCGACGTCCCGCCCGCGCTGGTGAAGTCGTTCGAGGACGCAATCAAGGTAGCCCGTGAAGCCGGACTGGCCTACTGGCCCGAGGAAAGCTGAGTCAGGCGCAGTGCACGGCGGGCTCGCATCCGGCTCAGACGCTGCTCTCGGGTGGGCTCCTCCCATGAGTGCACACCCGCAGACGACACCCAGCGCCGACCATGCCGGCTCTTCTCCTCACCGCACCACCGGCATCCAGACGGCGCAGGGGGGCCTGAATGGCGAACACGGACAGCCATGGCATGCACCTCAGCACTCTCCGCTCGTTGTGCCAGTGACGTACTCAAAGAGTCCCACGCAGCACTGACAATCGGCAGAGCGAGATTCGTTTGGGCTCTGAGCACCGTTGCCCTGTTAGCTAGACATCGAACAGGCTCCAGGCGTACTCGGCCGACAGCGGACAGTGATACCGGGCGGGCGTTCGTCGTCGGTGGTGCCGACAGACGCGACGCAGCCGAAGCGAGCGCGGGTTCGGTGCGTTGCCTGCCCTCACCGGGTTCTGTCAGCGCCCACAGCGCTGTCGGAGGCCTCGCGTAAGTCCTATATGTCGTCGAAGCTGGGCTGACTCCACGGCTGGTCGGGGGGTGGACCTTGGGCGCCGAGGAGCTGGGTGATCTTCTCGGCTTCATCATCTGAGAGATCGGAGAGCAGGCGCGTCGTTGTGCCGAGGAGGGCGTCCAGCGGTACCTGGGTACGTGCGCCGCGTGCGCTGGCGATTCCGGTGCCGAACAGGCACTGGAGAGTCTCGCCGGAGGGGATGCGGGCATCGGCCTCGATGACTCCCTCGGCCTGTCCCAGCGCGTCGCTGATGCCGTCGAGTTGGGCGTCGTGGGAGATGTCGTCGCCAGGGCCGCCGTATCCGACGTGGCGGTCCGTGACGACCATGCGAAGAGAGGTCAACGGGATACCGAAGCGGTCGGCCCTGTTCCTCACCTCGTCGAGGCGGGGCAGGTCGTGCTCCTGTCCCTGCGGGAGCTGGCGCCGGGACTGGGCAACGAGCACATGGAAACGCGGGGTCTGCAGGATCAGCTGGCCCGCCTTCACCGCCCAGCGCCACGGGCTGATGTCCGCGTCTGCTGCGCCGGGCACGATCATGCAGACGCGGCTGGTCCAGAGCTGGATCGCCTCACGCATCAGGTGCTGAAGGTTGCCGGTGCCGGCGGCCGGGGTGCGCAGCAGGATAGGAAGGCTGATCATGCGGACGACCCGGTTCCAGAACGCGGTGTCGGCGATGTCCTCGGATTCCAGCAGGTACATAAGGGCCGTCTCGTCGAGATGGCCGACGCCTCGCTGGGGTGCGGGGAAGCTGGCAAGTGTGGACCCGCCGCCTTGCCAGAGCGCGGCGAGGAAGGTTGACATCCGGTCGGCGACGTCGGTGGTCATCCGTGCGGTGAGGGCGTTGACGGCGTCGCGGGTTGGAACGCGTTCTCCCGCGCGAGCGGCCTCGGCTCCCTGAACGACCGTGTTCAGGAACTCCTCGGTCGCCGCTTTGTCGAGGGTGCCGCGGCCGCCTTCGAGAACGGATCGGGACACCAGACGGGGAATGCCGGGAGAGTCGTCGGCCGGCTGGAGTGCGCCGAGCGCGGAAGCGTCGAGGAGCAGCGCGGTGCTGCTGCCGGGCAGCGGGGGAAGGTCTCCTTGTTGCCGGGCGGTGGGCAGTTGGCCGAGCGCCAGGAGCACCGGCCGGTCGGCACGGGGAAGGCGCTGCAGGTCGTCCTCGAGCTCGCGCTGGTCCGATGTGGTGCGCAGATAGATAAACCGGCGCGGCGTGCGAGGTCGGCCGGGCCATTCGAGGACCATGTCGGGGACATGGGTGTGGTTGAAGAACTCGGTCTTGGTGACGGTGGCACCGGGGTCCATGCGGCGCAGGTGCCGGGCGACGATGTCTTTGACCCGGGTGAACATCATCCGGTCGTCGGGCTCGTCCATAGCCTGGGAGATCGACTGTTCGACGATGTTCACCACGAGCCCTCTCTGCGGGTGAGTTCGGCGGCGACGATGGCTGCCCAGTCCTTGAGCGGCAGGAGGGTTTCCTGCTTGTCCGAGAGCACGATCAGCCACAGGCGGGCGGCGACCGACCGGACGAGTTCAGCGTCCAGGAGTTTTCGGGCTTCCTCGGTGTCGCTGGTGCCGAAAACGCGGCTGCTGTGCTGAAGGACCGCGGTCTCCACCTGGTCAGGGGAGTTGAGGGTGGACCAGGAGTTCGCCCGGAACGGTGCCCAGGTGATCCACATGAAGTGATCGCTGAGGTGGTGTTGGGCCTGGGCGGCTACGTAGCACTTGGCGAGGAACTCGTCGAACTGGGTTCCCTGATCGCTGGGTTGCGCGTAGTTCTTGACCTCCGCGCAGAACATGTCGTTCTGGTAGGGGTCACCACGCATGGCGCCCCCCAGATCGAAGGAGAATGTCCGGCCTCCGTGCGGCCAGGACAGTGTCAGCCGACGGCCGCAGGACTCCGAGTCCGTGTTCGCGTACGCGCCGAAGATACGCATCGTGCCCTCGAGCCACTGCTTGGCTCTGCGGGCCCCCGAGAAGCCCTTCACCTGAGCATCTTCGCCAACCACCACAGGCGTAGCTTAGTGCGATCGGATCATCACGATGCGCTCGAACGGGTTAATCCCCGCCACACCGACGCCTGCCGGCTCCAGGAAACGGAGACCCACGGTCTGGGGAAGTAAGCAGACGACAGGCCGGGGACCAGTCGGCTCCTGCGAAAACGCCCACCCGGATCGGCGAACACGAGACCGTGATGGAGTGACCCATCATCCCGGCCTCCTGCGAACAGCTCCCCTGCAGGGAGAGACGACCTCGTCACTGATCTGCCGCATCGCCAGCCGCTACGGGATGGAAGCGAAGGCGCTGCGGTCGTGCTGGCAGTGGCGCAACTACCCGCCGGGGCACGACGGCGGGGGCGCACGGGCCGACGCCGAGGTGCTGCTGAACGCAGCCGGACGGCAACTCCTGGCAGGCCTGTGCGGCGTCGAGAAAGACGTACTGGCGCGGGCGTTGCCGTCCTGGGCACAGGAGGACTCCAAGCTGTCGGCCGGAAAGAACGGGGTACCGGCGGCGTGGCGGACCGGCGGCGCGGTCGCCGGGCCGGTCGCCTTCGGCTGCCGCCTGTGCGCGGCCCGGCGCACGGGGACGACCGTGCGGGTGGTGCGATACGCGCCGCGATGGGAGCGGGTGTGTGTCCGCCACGGGCGGTGGCTCCTGGACGCGGACGCCGACCAGCCCCTGGAGCACCTCGATCTGCGCGGCGTGCCGGAGGTGGTCGCGGCGCAGCGGCGGTGGGCCAAGGTGGCGCGGCGGGCAGCACGGGCCGGAGCAGAGCCGGAGAGAGTTTTCGCGCTGGCTTATGCGGTGGTGGCCCGGTGGTGGGAGCAGGCCCTGCACTGGGAACACGAGACCATCTGGCCGCGGCGGCTGCACCAGGTCGCGGGCGGCAACGCCGGGACGGAACTGGAGCGGTGGCGGATCGTGGGACGCGACGCGGTCGCCTTCCCCGAAGTGGTGGCCGTCGCCGACGCACTGCTGGACCCGGCCATGGCCGAACTGGTGTGGAAGGACAGCGGTGCAGGGCGGCCGCGGGCGCTGCCCGCCGACGGGATGTTCTGCCGCCGGCTCGGCGAGCGGGCTGGGCGGACATGGCTGGGGCCGCTAGCGGCGACCGACTACGGCGGCCCGCTGACCTCCTGGATGGGTGCTGTCATCCGTCTGCGCCGCGGGGCCGGCGGGCCGCCCGGATACGACAACGACCCGTGGTGGCTGCGCCAGGAGCACCAGCCCGCCACCATGGCCGCGCAGCTGCGGGTACTGGGCAAGGAGAAGAAGGCGCCCGGCTCGGGCAGGATGTGGCGAGCTGTGGTGCCGCCTGAGCAGCGGGCGCTGATCACCAGTGCCCTGCAGAGCGCCGAGGAACAGCTGCTGCAGCTGCGCGGGGTGCAGACCGGGCCTGCCGCCGACGTCGCCCGCCAGCTCCTGCGCACGCTCCGCCACAGCGCCGCCCTGATCGACAATGCCTGGAAGCGGACCGCCCTGGCCGCGGCGAACGCCGGAATACCCCTGGAAGAGATCGCTCAGTGGGCGGAGATGTCTCCCGAGACCTTGATGACCGTGCTGGCGGCCGGCCAGGAAGACGGCGGTTGAGAATCGCGTTCGTGGCGGCCGCGTTGGCTGTTGGCCGATAACAGCACTCGTCTGTGGCAGAAATACTGAAAACGCAGGCACGCGCGGCCGGGAAGGAGTTGGCTGGCGCGGGTGATCAGCACAGGAAGATCCCGGCCCGGGGACCGGCCAGGGAGGACCCTACCGTGTGGGAGCGGGTTCGAGGCGGTCTTCCTCGACCCTCTCGGGCAGATGGTCCAGCAGCGGTGGGTGGACGCCGCCCTGGCGGTGGCCTTCGAGGACCTGCCGCCGGTATCCGCGTTCCCGGTGATCCCAGGGCGGCGGTGGGGGCCTGGGCTGTGGTGGTCGGCCACGACCGGACGGCATGTGGCGGCCGGGTCGAACGCGATGCGCATCCAGCTGACGGCCCTGGACCGCGACCCCCGCGTGAGCGGGCTTGCGGGGCGGCCGGTACGGCTGCTGTGGCGCACCCCCCGCGGCCAGGTCCGCTCCTGGGTCCCGCAGCTCTTCGCCCGCTACACGGACGGCACCGCCCTGCTCGCCGACTGTCCCAGCCACCCCGACGCCGGCGGCGAGCGCGCCCTGGACGCGGCACGGGCCGTAACCGAGGCGTGCGCGCACATCGGCTGGACCTACCGGCACCTCCCGCCGCTCGGCGACGTCCTGGCCGCCAACCTGAAATGGCTGGCCGGCTACCGCCATCCCCGCAACGCCGGCCGGTCCGGCCTGATGGCGGCAGTCCTCAAGGAGTTCACCCAGCCGCGGCCGCTGATCGAAGGTGCCGAAGCCGTCGGCGACCCGATCGCGACCCTCCCCGCCGTCTTCCACGCCCTGTGGCACGGACAGCTGACGACCGACCTGGAGACGCCGCTGCACGAACGCGTCCTGGTCGGCCCCCACAGCGGGAGCGGGCCGGCCACGACGGGTGGCGCCGGGTGAGCGCGCGGCGCAATGCCCGGCCGGCGGTGAAAGTCGGGGCACAGGTCCGCTTCCGTGGACTGACATGGCAGGTGGTCGCCCTGTCGGGGCAGGACGTCCACCTCGTCGGCCCGGACGGCGGCGGCCAGGTGGTGCTCGCCGGGTATCTGTTCGCCGACCCCGGCTTCACCGTCATCGGGGCCGACCTGCCCCAGGCGGCCCCGCAGTGGGGGCTGTTCGAGACCGCTCCCGCCACGGCGCGCGAGAAGGCACTGGCCTGGCAGCGGCACGTGAGGGAAGTCGAATGCGGCCTTCCCGGCGGGCCCGGCAGCGAAGGAACCGTACGGCCGCAGTACGACCCCGCCCAGCACACGCTGGCCGAGCGGGAGCAGGCCAAAGCCGAGGAGCTGACCGCGCTCGGCTTCGGCCGCGTCTCACGCACCACCGTGCAGCGCATGCGACTTGCCTACCGCAAACAAGGTTTGTGGGGACTCCTCGACCACCGCAGCACCCGCGCCGCGAGCCCGACCGGGCGGGCCGACGAACGGGTCATCGCCGCCGTCCGCGAGGCGCTGCGCCGCCGGCGCGGCCGCTCCAAAGGCACCATCAACGGCCTGTTCCCCCTGGTCAACCAGATCCTTGAAGACCGGCACGGGCCCGGCACGGTGCCCGCGCCGTCCCAGGCCACGCTGTACCGGCTCGTCACCGTCCTCGCCCGCCCCGGCGAACTGCCCACCGGGCCTGTCCGGGCCATCCCCGCCAGCTTCGACGGGCGCGCCTTCACCCCCACCACGGCGCTGCGGCCCGGCGAGCAGGTCCAGGTCGACACCACCCGCCTGGACGTCCTCGCCCTCTTCGACGACGGCCGCCTCGCCCGGCCCGAACTCACCATCGCCATCGACGTCGCCACCCGCGCCATCCTCGCCGCCGTCCTGTGCCCGAGCGCAACCAAAGCCGTCGACGCCGCCCTGCTCCTGGCGGAGATGGCCGTCCCGCACCCCGCCCGCCCCACCTGGCCCAACATCCTGCGCATGGACCACTCCCCCGCCCTGCCCCACCAGCGGCTGGCCACGCTGGACGAACGCCTGGCAGGCGCGGCGGCCCGGCCGGTCGTCCTGCCCGAGACGATCGTCGTCGACCGCGGCCGCGTCTTCGTCTCCCGGGCCTTCACCGCCGCCTGCGAAACCCTCGGTATCAGCGTCCAGCCCGCCCCGCCCCACGCTCCCACCGCCAAAGGCATCGTGGAGCGCGCCTTCGGCACCATCAACCACCTGTTCTGCCAGCACCTGCCCGGCTACACCGGATCCGACGTCACCCGCCGCGGCCCCGACACCGAACAAGACGCCTGCTACAGCGTCCCCCAGCTCCAGGACCTCCTCGACGAATGGCTGGTGCACTACCACCACCGCCCCCACGAAGGCCTGCGCCACCCGCTGATGCCCCGCAAGGCCCTCACCCCGAACCAGATGTGGGCCGCCCTCGTCGCCGTCGCCGGACACGTGCCCGTCCCGCTGACCGGCCGCGACTACCTCGAACTGCTGCCCGTGCGCTGGCAGGCCATCACCGCCTCCGGCATCCGCATCCACCACCGCACCTACGACGCGGACCTGCTGGCCCCCTACCGCGGCCAGCCCTCCCCCCACTCGGCACGCGGCGGGAAATGGGAGATCCACTACAACCCCCACGACGTCCGCCAGATCTGGGTCCGCCTGCCCGACGGCCACCTCACCGAGATCGGCTGGATCCACCGCGACCACGTCCACCGGCCGTTCGACGACCGCACCTGGCGCCACATCAGGACCCTCGCCCTGCACGGCAATCACGGCGACAGCGAGCAGCACGAAGCCGACCTCGCCGAGGCTCTCGACCAGCTCATGCGCCGCGTCCACAGCGGCCACGCCACCAAGACCGAACAGGCCCTCATGGCACGCACCGCCCCCGTCACCCTCCCCACGGCCCGCCACCCGCAACACGACAGCGCACCGAGCACCGACGACCCGAGCGAGCGGGACGAGGACGACAGCATCGACGACCTCGACGACCGCCCCGACACCGAAGACGCCGCAACCGGCCTCCCCGCCCCGTACACGGGATACGGGCTCTTCAACGCATACGAGGAAGCCGACAAGTGGTAACCCCCCGCCCCCAGAGCACCGCACCGGCCCACGCCACCGCCGACAGAGGCGACGGCACGGCCGAGCCGTCCTGGCCCCTGACCACCTGGCAGGGCTGGCACCGTTTCGCCACCACCGACCCACCCGCCCCGCCCCAGCCCGGCGCCCCACCCCGCAGCACCGAAGAACGCCTCGCCTACCACTCCGCGTTCGTCACCATCCGCACCCCCGCCATCCACACCCTCGCCACCCAAGTCCGCACCCTGATGATCCTCGGCCGCCGCCAACAGGCCACCGCACGGCCCTCGCTGATCGTCACCGGACCCGCCGCAGCCGGCAAAACGACCGCCCTCCTCCACGTCGGCCGCGCCTGCCACCTCGCCCACACCCGCAAAAACCCCACCCCGCCCGGATCAGCACACGCCGCGGTACCCGTGGCGTACGTCCTCGTCCCGCCCGGCGCCACCGCGAAAACCCTCATCACCGAATTCGCCCGCTACCTCGGCATCCCCACCACCACCCGCATGACCCAGACCCAGATCACCGACGCCGTCTGCCACACCTACACCCAGGCCGGTGTCCAACTCGTCCTCATCGACGAAATCCACCGCCTCAACCCCCGCACCACCACCGGCGCCCAGGCCGCCGACCTCCTCAAAGACCTCACCGAACTCCTGCCCGCCACGTTCGTCTACGCCGGCATCAACGTCACCGACACCCCCCTCTTCAGCGGAACCCGCGGCGCCCAACTCGCCGGACGCGCCACCCTCATCGACTGCGGCCCCCTCCCCGCCCGCCACGGCCCACACCAACCCTTCCGCGACGTCATCACCGACATCGAAAACGCCCTCGACCTCACCCGCCACACACCCGGCACCCTCCCCCGCCACGCCCCCTACCTCCACCAGCGCACCGCTGGCCGCATAGGAAGCCTCACCCGGCTCATACGCCAGGCAGCCATCACCGCCATCTGCGACGGCACCGAACGCATCACCAAAACCGCCCTCGACGCCATCCGCCTCGACCACCTCGCCGAGCAACACCACCGCCCCACGCCAAGGCGCTGACCCGGCCGATCCAGATGTCGCACCAATCCCGCAACAGTGCGAAATCAGCCGTACTGAGCCGTTCAGGAAACGACACAGCCCGATCGCTGCGAGACTCTGCCTGACATGCAGGCGCACGGCGCGGGGGGTGTGTAGCTGTGGCCAAGTCCAAGCCCCGGAAGGGGTATTACCGGGCCGGGCACTACGTGAAGCCGACGACCGTCTCCAGCCGGTGGAAGACACCGTCCATGGGCCTGATCCTGGCGGGCGTCGTTGTGGTGATCGCCGCATGGAACACCCTGTTCGGAGGCGGCTCCGACCACTCGGACAAAACACCTCAACCTCAGTCGAGCAGCGCTTCGGCCTCCGCCCTCCCCGGTCAGTGACCCCTCTGCCGTCGAAAAACCGACCACGGCCGGTGCCACGCCCGCACCGGCCCGGGCTCACCGGCACGGGCAACCGGCGGGCTCACCGCCTCGGCTGACACATCCTGCGCGCGCAGCTGCTGCCAGAGGGCCTGCCACTGCGTGATCTGGTCCCCGGGGACACCGCAGGCCGACAGATAGGCGCCCGTGGTGCCCCACGTCGTGGGAAGAGTGCTGCGGTTGAGCAGCCGGCCGACGGTGCCCGCCGCTATGCGCCCCGCCGAACGCTCGCTGACCGCCTGATGGGTCAGTCCGCTGACCACCCGCACCTGCGCGAGGGCGGTGAAGAACCCCGCGACGCTACGGACCGCAGACGGATCCGGCCACGCACGCTCCCCCACGCCCAAACCGGCCGCAGCCGGCCCGGCCGGCAGACCGGCGTGATTGCGGGCGAGTGCGACCTGGGCACCGCTGTTGCGGTCCCTGGCCTGCGGAACGGGATGGCCCCGGGCTTCCAGCGTCAGACGCAGATGCCGGTACAGGAAGCCCAGGTCGAGCAGCGCGGGACCACCGGGTACACCCTGCCTCAAGGCCTCCAGCAGCGCCCCGGTGAAAGCCGTATAGGTCTGTCCCACCGGCGCCAGAGCCGTACGGGTCTCCGCCGCGGCCGCCAGCAGGAAACTGCCCTCCACCGCCGCCTGGTCAGCAAGCCCCGTCCCGCCGCTCATCCTGCCCAGCGCCAGACCGCTGTAACAGCAGTCCAGGATCACCACATGCCGCTCGGCACACGAGTCCAGAAGAAGAACCTGACGCACCCAGTCATACGGAAGCCCCGTCTCGATACGGCCGAACTCGGTGTGCGGCAAAGCCAGACACAGCTGATCCTGCCCATCGACCAGCCCGTGCCCGGAAAAGTAGACGATCAGCGTGTCGGTGGCCTCCGCGGCCGCCTGCCGCACCGCACCCACCACCGCGTGCGCAGCTGCTGGATTCTCCACCACCGTCACACGCCGCTCAGGCAGCTGCAGCGACAGCGGCCCGCACAGCAGATCAGCCAAGGCCCGCACGTTGTTCGAGACAGCCGGCAACTGCTCCAGATGCTCATACCGGCCCGTGCCCACCAGCACAGCCCTCGAGGCCCCGGGATCGGGCAGCACACTCACCGATCGCCGTCCTCACCACCGCCGTAGGTCTCCAGCGCCCGAACCGCCCGCGCGATCTCCTCCTCCGAACCCTCCGCGAGCACGATGACCGTCTCCCCCCGGCGGATCTCCACCCGCGGCCGCTGCGGCCGGCTCTGCCGCCACGCCGCGACCGCCAGCACGAACGACGCCGCGCTCCACCCATTGCCCGTCACCAGCTCAAGCACATCGACGACCGAGCCCATCTCCCCCGGCCCCGGCACACCACCCCGCACCCCCACCACCACAGACCGACGCACCACAGGATCCGCACGCA
Source organism: Streptomyces sp. NPDC004752 (assembly GCF_053601275.1). NCBI lineage: Bacteria > Bacillati > Actinomycetota > Actinomycetes > Kitasatosporales > Streptomycetaceae > Streptomyces > Streptomyces sp. NPDC004752. Next base: position 21,078 of record NZ_JBSGBN010000157.1, read on the forward strand.
ACCAGCCCTGCAGCGAACGCAACTCCCCCGCACCAAGCCCGACCTGCAGCTCTAACCGCACCCCGACCTCCCCTGATCCGTACGCGCGCCCATCGACCATGCACAACCGACCAGAAAACCCGCTACCGCACAACACCACACCCCGGACCAGATAAAACACCCCTGACCAGCACAAACACCCAGCGAGCCTTTAAGAAGCTGTTGTCTTTCCGATCTTGAGAGATGCGCGTCGAACGGGAGTCCCGATCGGGTGGTCGCGGGGCGCTGGGCGCATACGAACAGGGCCTC
>NZ_JBSGBN010000158.1:0-21179 GCF_053601275.1 Streptomyces sp. NPDC004752
ATCGCCAGCACCTTGCGGTAGTCGCCGGGCAGCGCGGCCTCGTCAAGGCCCTCGCCGCGGTGCGGGATCAGCAGGAACGCCCTTCCCGCCACCCGGGCAGGCACCGGGGAGGCGACCACGGCTGTCTCCGCTTCGGCCCGGTCCTGCTCGGCCAGCCGGTTCAGGACCCGCTCGGCGACCAGCAGTTCCTCCCGCTCGGCCCGGACCTCCTGCAGCTGCTTGGCCAACTCCTCGGCGAGCGCATCCAGTTCACTGCGACGAGCGGTGATCTGCTCCAGGTCTCCCATACCCTTCACCCTTCCGCGATCTCACCCTGTACCGCCCCGGTCACGGATCGTAGGAGCGGTCCCGCGACGAGCGCAGCGGAACCCGGGAACCGCCTCAGCCGACAGGGCAGACGATCTTCACCCTGGACACCCGCCGCCGACCAGCACGAGCACGGCAACCCACCCGCACACCAGCCCACCTCACCTGCACGTTTCACGATGCACGGGCCTCATTGGGCTGCCACCGTCCCCGCATCCCCGACCGGGTCGTGTTCGACAAGCTCCTGGCCCGCCTCGTGCTCGGAGGCACCTACCAGCAGCATGCCGACCACACCTGCTCGGCAACCACGATGAGAGCTCGGCGGGATGAGCGGATCGCCAATGGCCTCTTCGAGCGGCTGCACCGGCTGGCGCTCGAGGCATACGACGAGGCCATCGGCCTCGAGCTTGAGAATCTTGTGGTGGACGGTTGCATCGTGAAAGCCCCTGGCGGTGGCCAGAACACCGGGCGCAGTCCGGTGGACCGAGGCAAGAGCGGTCTGAAGCGGTGCTGGTCGACGGCGGGGGCTTGCCGTGGGGTGGGTCCTGGCTGGCGCGAACCGCAACGACTCGCCGCTGTTGCGCCCCACCCTGGAGACCCTGCGCCTATTCAGGTTCCATTTGCCACCGTCGATCACAGTGCACCTGGACGCCGGCTACGACTCACAACCCACTCGGGCGCTGCTGGAAGAGCTGGGCTGCGCTGGACGGATCACCCCGAAGGGGCAGTTCGTGCCGATCAACCACACCCACCGGTGGGTGATCGAGCGGACCAACTCCTGGCACAACCGGGGGTTCAAGGCGTTAGCGATCGTGACCGACCGACGTGCGGTGGTGCAGGACGCGTGGGTGACGCTGGCGAGCGCGGTCATCGTGATCCGCAGGCTGCTACGCCGGGCCTGGGCGGGCCTACCGGTGGGATGCCTGCCCTGCCCGACGACCCTGACCTATCCGCGCGACTTCTAACTCGCACATCTCCTGTTGCATCAGATGCATCATCGTTGAGGTGGTGCGCTGCCCCGCAGGTCACGCAGCCGATCAGGCAACGTGCACCTTGAATGGGTCACCGGCCTACCTGCCTAAAGCGCGCTTTCCCAACTCTGTGTCATGTTGCATCTGGCGCAATCAAACACGTTTCGCGCAGGTCACCGGAACCTGTCCGCCGACGACGATGTACCAGTTCCAGCCGTCTTTGTCGCACTTGTGGTAGAGCGGACCGCTGTTGGTGCGGCCGAGGGCGATGAGGCAGAAGTTGTTCCGGATCACGTCGCCGCGGTGGACATAGCGGACGATGGGGGAGTCGGGTTGGGCGACCTTGGTGTTGCCTTCCGGCCTGCGTACGGCCACCTTCTTGCCGGTGATCTTGATCTTGCAGTGCGTCGGTTCGGCCCGGTTCTGGGGCTGGGCCCCTGCCGGGGTCGCCGGGGCGAGGCCCCCGCAGAGGGCAACCGAGCCCAGAAGCCCGGCGACGGCGGGGCGCAGACGGCTGCGGACGCGAGACGGGGCCATCTCCTGCTCCTTCGGTCAATCTGAACGCACCGCGACGCTGGGCGCCGTGGTCATGGGTCGGCGGACTGGGCGTGAACGCCCCACCGGGTGCCTCCTGTAACTACCGGTGTGTGCGCGAAGCAGTTCTATATCACCTGAACCAGCGGAATATGCTTCCAAATGGAGCAAAGTGGAATGAAGAGTGCGAGTTTCGTAGCAATCTTCAGTGCTGACGTCGCTGAACTCACAGATAAGGAGTGCCCGTTGCCTCGCCGCCACGCCTCGCTGTTCCTCACGGGCATGCTCGGTGTCTCGCTACTCGCAATGTCGCTTCCCGCGATCGCCGCCGAGCCGGTGCATGTCTCGGCCGCATCGGTGGCCCTCAAGCGGGACTTCTGCCGTATCACCGGGTCTTCGGCGACGGTGCGCGTCAAGCCCCGCAAGTCCGCGAAGGGACTCGGCACCGCGTACAGGGGAGACACCTGCACCGCGCACGGCTGGGCGAGGGCGAGGGCACATGGGTGAAGGTCACGATGAAGCGCACCGGAGTCGCCGGGTATGTGCACTCGTCCCTGGTGGCATGGGGCAAGGAGTCGCTGACGTCCACCGGGGGATGACCAGCCCAAGGGGCCCGGTGTTCGTGCCCGGGGTGCGCGTCAGCTCGTACGCCGTGTGCGTGAAGGTACCGTGTGCGGAGCGCCGGGCCCAGTACGCCGCGTACACGGCGGTGGCCGCCGACATGCTCAGCCACTCCGCCACCGAACCCTGCCCTTCCATGTCGCCGCCCGTTTGGTGTGGAAGGCTCGCACAGCAGCCGGACTGGTTCCCAATCCCTGTGGGAACCAGTCCGGTTCGGCGCGTCGTTCTGGTCGGCTACGCGTCGGCCTGCGGTGTGGCCAGGCGGTAGGTGCGCGGCCGGTCGCTCACCTGCTCGGCGATGTTCTGCTTGACCAGCTTGTCCAGGGCGTTGGCGATGGCGCCCGAGGATTTCTCGATCACGCGGCTGATGCCCGTGGCCGTGAACGCCTCGCCGGGGTGCGCCGACAGGTGGTCGATGACCATCTGGCGCAGTGCTCCGGGCGCGAGCCGCTTCTTTCCGCCCGGCAGGGCGTTCACCTCCACCGGTGCCGTCATCGGCTGCTCGGGGTCGGTCGGCGGGACAGGGGTGTCCTTGGCGTCCGCGCTGCCGTTGTCCTCTGCGTGATGCGCGCCGTCTGCGTTGGTGCTGTCTTCGCTCTGCTCGGCGTCTGGCGTCGGGGTATGAGGGGCTGCGTAGGTTACCGGCACGCTGGCGGTGTCTGCCCCGTCATCGTCCGACTCGGCGGAGATGTTCGGTGTGGCCTCATTGGCCGGGGCGTTCTCGCTGTCCGTGTTGTTGGCGCTCGGCTTTGGGGCGTTGGCGGTGGAGTCGGTCGGCTCGGCGTTCACGGCTTCCTGGTTGCTCTCGGCTTCCTTGGTGGTGTTCTGGCCGGTGGGCGCGGCGCGCCAGCGGTCGGGGGTGCGGCGGGGGCCGTCGTGGCCGCCGGGGGTGCGGAGGGCCAGGCCGTGTTCCTCCAGGGTGACCAGGGCCTTGCCGGTGGTGGAGCGGCCCAGGCCGGCGGCGAGGGCGAGTTCGGAGGCTGTGGCCCCGTCGTCGCCGGTGAGTTTGACCAGTTCGGCGTGGACGGCGGCGGGCGTGCCGGTCAGGCCGGCCAGCGCTTCGGAGTCGGGCACGGCGTGCAATGTACGAGTGTCGTCGGTCGTGGTGTCGGACATGGGGGAACCTCGATTCCGTCGGATGTCGGGTGAGTGAGGTCTCCGGCCGGGGCGGAACCGCACGGGCGCGGGTCGCGGGTGTCTGCCGGGCGCGTGCGCATCGCGTGTCTCCCGGGCGGACATGGCCGTGCAACGGGCGGGTTCACGGATCCCCGTGGGCCCGCCGGGTTTGTCGGCCACGACCATGGACGCTCCGCTCCGGCGGGAAGTCAAGTGCGCCGATCATTCCCGGATCGGACCAGCTCAGAGCGGTGGTAAGCCCGTTGGGCGGGTGCTGTGTGTCAGTGGTGTGCCGATCGGCGAGCGGAGTTCAGATCCCCTGTATCGGATCTGATCGGTCTCGGAGCGGGACGGATCGGGTGGCGGGCGGGCGGCTCAATCGGTCGAGGGTGGTGGGTTGTGATCCCGGGCCAGGAGCTGTTCGCGGATCCGGTGGGCGCGCCGTGGCCCGATGCGGAGATCGGTGCGTAGCCGCCAGATGCTGACTGGGTTGCCGGTGGCGGTGCGGGCTGCTTCGTGCAGTGCGACGGCGCGTGGCCACACGTCGGCGTCTGCCGCCGTGTTGTCGGCTGGTGGGGGACCGGGCGCCAGCGGGGGGTGATGGGGTGTGTCGTCGCCCGTGTGAGGCCGGTTGTGGCCGATGCCGGTGGCGGTGGGGGTGTTGATCGAGGCGGGTTCGGGACTGATTCGGTGCTTTGGGGGCAGGGCGGTCGGGGGATCGGGATGGCTGGTTGTGGGATCGGTGCTCTCTTGGGGCGATCGGGGCGTGCTGAGGGTGGGCGGGGAGTGCTGCTCGGGAGGATCGGCAGTGTCGATCCGGTCCGTGAGGTCGGTGACGGTCCGTCGGTAGGCGGCGATCGTTTCCGTCAGGGCGATCAGGAGCAGGGCCGGAGTCAGGTGCAGTAGCACGGCTGCCGGATCGGCCTGGTGGGGCCAGCCGATCTGTCCGTCGGGCCACAGGCTGTCCCAGGAGTTCATGAGGGCGGCGGTGCATCCGGCGCTCCAGCGCAGGGTGGTGGACCAGGCGGGCGGGCTGATGCTCCAGGAGGCGAGGCGTGCGTCCACGTACAGGACGCTGGCGAGTGCGGTGCCGATCATGGGGTCGAGGAGGACGGCGATGGGGAGGGGGATGTTGCGGCTGGTGGCGAAGCGGGTGACGTTGACCGTGGTGAAGACCAGGGCCAGGATTCCGACCGTGCACAGGACCCAGGTCATGGTGCGCAGCAGGTTGATGGCCTCACGGCCGGCGATCTGCTTCACCGGGTACCGCCGTCTTGGTCCTGCAGTGAGGGTCGTGTCGCTCCTTGGAAGGACGGGGAGTCGGTGTTCGCTGGGCTCTGGCGTACGACGGCTCCGGGGTGTGGGGCGTCGATGGCCTGGCCGGTGCCGGTGTAGAGGGAGACGTGGGTGATGGTGCGGGGGCTGGTGCCGAAGAACAGCAGGTCGCCGGGGAGTAGTTGCGCGCCCTTCGGAAGGCGGGGGCCGGCGTCGTACTGGGCTTGGGCGACGCGGGGGATGGTGATGCCGGCGGCGCGGTAGGCGGCCTGGGTCAGGCCGGAGCAGTCGAATCCGCCGTCGGCCGGTCCGTTGCCGCCCCATACGTACGGGGTGCCGAGCTGGGCGCGGGCGAAAGCAACGGCTTTGGCCGCAGCCTCGGTTGGGGCAGATACAGCGGCTGCGTACGTGTCGGCGATCTTGAGGACCTGGTTCACGTAGGTGTCGTCGTGGTTGTAGTGCCAGATCGCGCGCCGCAGGTTGGTGCCGTTCTTCGCGCCGTTGGCGCACAGTAATCGGGCTGCGGCGTAGACGGCGTCGACCGGGTCCCACGGTGTGGGCGGCTCTTTCCCACCGGGCGGTACTGGGTAGGCGTATGCCTTGAACGTGGATGGCAGGAACTGCATGGGCCCGACTGCTCCCGCCGAAGACACCATGGTGGGGTGGCGCGCGTGGTCGGTCTCGACTTTCCCGATCGCGGCGAGGATCGTCCAGGGCATGCCGGGACATTCGGGTGCCGCGCGCTGGTAGAGGGCGAGCATGTAGGCGGGGATGTCCGCCAGCGCATGCTTGCTCGGCGAGGCCGCCATGCTGCCGCCGGAGGAAAGCCCGCCGAGCAGGGCGGCGGTGGCGAGGGCGGCCAGCATCGGCAGGGCGAGGACTGCGCAGCCGATGCCTCCGGCGGTCTTGGCGAGAAGGGAGCTCACGAGCTTGCCTCGTGCGTGGGTGGGAGCGGGGGCACGGGGAGGGTGAGGGCTGTGTCGGCGTCGGTGGGTTCCAGTTCGGCAGCCGGACCGAGCCGGGGCCAGCGGGCGGCGAGCCTGGCGAGGGTGGTGCGACGGGTGTCCCCGGTCCCGAGCGGGCTCCACCAGGGGCCCCAGGGTTCGGTGGTGGTGAAGTCCGCGGAGGAGGTGGCGATGTTCAGGTCCAGCTGGCGGGCGGGGGTGGCGAGGCGGCGGCGGACGGCTTGGTCGCGGGAGGCGGTGCGGGTGTGGATGAGGAGGGCCGGGCGGGCGTTCGCTGAGGTGGCGAAGGCGGCGTAGCCGGTGAGTTTTGCCTCGACGCGTGCGAGGGGCTGGCTGCCGGTGTCGTATTCCAGGAAGAACGGCAAAACTTGATCACCGTCGTGCCAGTGGGCGTAGGCGTCGGGCCGGATGATGTCGCCCCAGCGGCGGGCACAGGACCGCTCGGACAGCCAGAGCGGCAGCCCGGCTGTGGCGGTGATGCGGCCGTGGGCGGTGAGACGGGCGAGGAGTTCGTTGACGCCGAGGTCGTGGCCGAGGGAGGGGGAGTAGGCGATGCGTCCGGTGTGGCTGGGGCGCCAGCCGAGGTCGGTGGGGTCGCATCCGGTGTGGGCGGCGAGGACGGCGGCGCCGGCGGGGCCGAGGGTGTAGTGCTCGGGGGCGGAGCCGGTCTGGGTCAGGGGGCGGAAGGAGTCGAGGACGGCGTGCTGGTGCAGGGTACGCAGGCGGCGCTGGGCGGAGCGCAGGGAGGTGTAGGCGAGTGCGGCGATCTGGTGGGTGGTCAGGACGCGGTGTTCGTGGAGCATCCGCGTCAGCCAGAGGTCGCGGGCGGTGAGAGTGCGGGAGAGCGCGGCGATGTCGGTGTGCCGGACGGGGCGTGGGCGGGTGGTGGAGGCACGGGCGGTGTAGCGGGAGCCGGGGCCGATGGCGGGGCGTGGGAGTGCGGGCATGACGGGTCACCACCAGGAATGCGAGGAGAGGAGGGGGGAGGGTGTGTTTCAGGGGCGGGTGGCCGGGCGTGGTCCGGTGCGGCCGCCGGCTGCCGCGCGCAGGTCTTTGGCCCGGCTGGGCACTGGGGGCGGCAGGGGGCGGGTGGTGAGGGTGAAGGCGGCGGATTCCGCGCCGCCGGTCAGCAGGTGGGCGGCGGCCTGGTAGGGGCCGAGGTGGGCGAGGTCGTGCGCGGCCAGGGTGGGGAGCGTGTGCCGTTCCAGCGCGCCTGCGTCTTCCGGGGAGGCGTTGAAGAAGACCTTGTTGCGGGCGTTGGCGGAGATGCCTTCGCGCAGGTCGCGGGGGAGCTGGGCGAGGTGCTGGTGGGCCAGCAGCATGGACAGGCGGTAGCCGCGTGCCTCGGCGAGCATGTCCTCCAGCGGATACGGCAGGGTCAGGAAGTTGTGGGCCTCGTCGATGCTGAGCGTGGCGTCGATCCGGGAGTGTTCGGGGGTGCGGGCGCGGGCCGCAGCCGCTTGCCAGGTGCCGGCGACGATGAAGGAGCCCAGCAGCCGGGCGGTCTCCTCGCCGAGGGCTCCTTTGGGCAGGCGGGCGAGCAGGATGCCGCCGTCGAGCACGCTGGCGAGGTCGAAGGTCGAGGGGCCGGCGGCGATGGCGCGGCGGGCGAAGTCGCGCAGCAGGAAGGCCCGCAGTTTGTTCATCACCGGGCCGACCACGGCCGCTCGCGAGGGTTCGGACATGGACTCGTACCAGTCCCAGAAGCCGCGCAGGACCGGGTCCTTGAGCGCGGGGATGATGCGCAGCCGGTAGGCGGACTCGCTGAGGAGGCGGGGGACGTCGGCGAGGGTGACCAGCTGGCGGGTGCGTTCGCGGTGTTTGAGGAGGGTCAGGCAGGCGGCGCGCATCACGTCGTCGGTGCGTGGGCCCCAGAAGGCGGTGAAGATCCGGCGGAAGATGCCGGTGAGGTTGTCCACGACGACATCGATGTCCGCGCCGTCCAGCACATTCAGGCAGGGTGGGGTGTGCGGGTCGTCGGGGTCGATGAGGACCAGCCGGTCGGCGCACGTGTCCGGCAGTCGGTCCAGGAGGTCGGTGACCAGGTCGCCTTTGGGGTCGATGACGATGACGCCACGGTGCTGGCGTACGTCGTCCAGGACGAGGTTCGCGATCAGTGTGGACTTGCCGCAGCCCGTCGCGCCCATGACATGGAGGTGGTGACGGGCGTCGGCGACCGCGAGCCCGACCCCGCGACGGGCGCCGGTGTCCGAACGGCCAAGGGGCTTGACGCCGTTACCGGGTGCCGGTTCGGGGATGGAGGGCGGGGGCAGGACGGAGCGGGCGCCGGCCCGCTGGACGCCCGGTGCGTCCGCGTCGGCGGGGAGGTGGGCCAGGGTGGCGAGTTCCGGCACGGACAGCAGGGCAGGGCGCGCGGGCGGGAACTGCCGGGTACTCAGGTGCGGTTCGGGGTGACGCAGGCGGGTGCGGACGAGATGGTTGCGGTCGGCGTACAGGCCGAAGGCGGAGGCGAGCGCGTGGGCCCGGCCGCGTGCCACGTCTTGGGCGCGCTCCGCGCCGGGGCTGCAGGTGGCGGCGTAGGTGAGTGTGCACTGCCACTGGGATCCGGAGAGCTTGGCGGCCGACTGCCGTACAGCGGTGGCGTGTTCGGGATCCTGTTTGCCGGTGGTGGCGGGCTGGGCGCGATGGAGGAGGAACGCGGCCAGGGCGGGCAGCCGGGCAGATGTCTGCCCTGCCTTCAGCCTGCGGGCCTGGCGGCGGGCCCGCCGCAGCGCACCGCCGGTGGCTGGGCGGGCCAGAATCTGCACGCAGGCGGACTCGTCCTCGGACATGCCGGTCGCGGCCTGCAGGAGCGCGCGCAGCGGGTCGGTGGGGTGATCGGTGCGCAGAGGCAGGACGTCGGGGCGGGCCAGCCGGAGCCGGCCGGCGGTCATCTCGTGCCCACTCGGCAGCAGAGGGCCTGGCTGTGTGACGCGGGTGTGGGCGCCGGGCCAGGCGGCTTCTACTGCACGGCGTACGAGGCCGATCGGTACGGTGCCGGGGACCCACAGGCGGATGCGCAGGCCGGTGTGGGACCAGGTGTATTCGAAGGCGAGGTGCGGCTGGCCGGTGGTGATCCGGCGCCACCATGGTCGTAGGAGCCCGGACAGCTGGGCCCACAGGACTTCCCCGCCTTTGGGGGCGGCCTGGGGTGGAGCCAGGAGCTCCACCCAGTGGGCGCCGTCAGCGAGGCGTTGCTGGCGCAAGCGCAGGAGCCGGCGCCGGACGGCGTATCCACAGGCTGTGGATGCGAGGGCTGCGGGGAGCAGGATGGGTGCGGACGCCGCGCACCAGTCCGCAGCCGTGGTGAGCACCGTCATGTTGAAGGACTCCGGGTGGCTGAGGAAGTCCACCAGCCATCCCTGTGGCTGGACGGCGGCGAGCCGGCCGTGCGCCGTCACAGCGTCCACTCATCGTCTGCGACGGCCCGATCGGCGTAGCTGCCATCGGGCTCGAAGCCGTCGTCTGCGTGCTGGGTGGCGAGTTCGCCCGGATCCGTAGTGATCACTTCGTGTTCGCCGGGTGCGGCAACGCTGATGAGGGCGACTTTGTGGCGGCGGTCGCCGGTCAGCAGCAGGGCCTCGCCGCGGGTCGCAGAGAGCAGGAACTCCCGTTCGCCGTGGCAGAGGTGGAAGTTCTCGCTGATGGTGTCGATGGCTTGCGGGGCCTGGCGGAGCAGGATCTGGGTGGCCGCGTTGGAGACGATGGCCCGCCCCAGTGGGGAGGCGAGGACGTCATCGGCGTCCTGGGTGACCACGGCCAGGCCGGTCCAGTATTTGCGGGCGGCCTTGGCCATGCGGAAGAGGAAGCCGGCACCGGCGCCGTCGCGCATCAGCAGCCACGCCTCGTCCACCACGACCAGGTGTCGGCCGGCGTGCGAGCGGTGGGTGACCTGCCGCCAGATCGCGTCCAGCGCGAGCAGCATGGCCGGCGCCTTGACCTCTTCCGGGAGCTGACGCAGGGCGAACACGACGAGATGCCCGGTGGTGGAGGCGGTGCTGTGGCCGTTGAACAGCGTTGAATGTGAACCGGTGGTGAAGGGAGCGAGCCGGCCTGCGAGATCGTGTGCCGTCTCGTTTCCGTCCTCGGCCAGGATGGTGGTGAGGTCGGTGAGGGTGGGCGGGGTGCGCTGCCAGGTGCGGTGGTCTGTGGTGATCCCGGCGTGTGTGTAGGTGGCGAGGATGGCCCGGTCCAGCACCGCCTTCTCGGCTGCGGTCAGGTCACTGGTCAGCAGGACGGCGAGGAAGGTGTGCAGGAACAGTACGCGCCGTGTCAGGACGTCGTCACCGCCGTCGGTCGCTGCCGGGAGGTCGAAGGGGTTGAGGCGGACGCCGTCGGCGCCGAGGGCGATGACGTGGCCGCCGACGGTTTCGGCGAGCCGGGTGTACTCGTTTTCCGGGTCGATCACCGAGGCCGTGACGCCGGTGAACAGCAACCTGAGCAGCTCCAGTTTGGTCAGGTACGACTTGCCGGCGCCGGAGCGGGCCAGGGCGATGGAGTTGTAGTTGTCCTGCGCGAAGCGGTCCCACACCACAGGAGCCCCGGAGACCGCGTTCAGCCCGTACAGCACCCCGGACACGGTCCCGTCCCCGTCGGTGGCGGCGGGCAGGTCGGGGCTGGTGAAGGGGAAGCAGGCGGCGAGCGCGGCGGTGTCGAAGGTGCGGCGGATCTTCAGGGTGTCGATGCCGAGGGGGAGGGTGGCCAGCCAGCCCGGAAGGGCCCGGTAGGTGGTGGGGGCGACGGTCATGAGCAGCGATTCGGCGATCGCCCGTACCGCGGCGGCCTGCTCGGAGAGGGTGTCCTCGTCCGGGGCGTGCACGGTCAGGTAGAGGGCGACGTGGAAGAGTTTGCCCTCGCCGCGGGCGATGCGGTACGCGAGCTCGGCGGCGTCCGCCGCGGCGGCCTCGATCTCCGGGTCGTCCAGGTGCCCTTTGTCGAAACCGGTGCGGCGGCCGGACTCCAGGCGGGCGCGCTGCTTCTTCAGCCCGGCGGCGGCGACCGGGTTGGGGACGGGCTCGATGTGCAGGGCGATGTCGAGGTGGCCGGGGAAGTTCAGCAAGGGGGCGAGCCAGCCGGGGGTGACCTCGGCCGGGTAGCCGGTGACCACCAGCGTGGTGGCCAGGTGCGCACCGATGGCCAGAGCGCGGGCGTGCACCTCGATGGCCTCGGGGCCGGCCACATCCAGCAGGCGGGCGCCGTCCACGGTCCGGGCATCGGCAGCGGTGTCACGGGGGCTGAAGCGGAGCCGGGTCATACGAGATCTCCTTCCGGTCCGTCCTCGGGCGGGGCGGGGGTGTCGGGGTTGCAGGCCGCGCTGACCAGCTCGGCGCTCTGCTCGGCGTCCAGCGCGGTGACGGTGATCTCGGCGGCGGTGAGTGCACGGGCGGCCTCGGCCACCCGCTGACGTACTCGTCCTTCGCCCGTGTGGCCTCGCATGCCGGGTGCCGCGGCCTCTTCGCGGGCGACCAGCACGATCTGCCGACCGAGCAGGTTGCCGCCGGCGGCGAGGTCGGTGAGGAAGTCGGCGTGCGCGCGGGCGGCCCCCTCCAACGCGGGGTGCGGCAGCGCGGCGGCATCGTGCTGCAGGGTGTCGGCGAGCGGGGCCAGATCGATGCGGTGGCAGCGCACCAGCAACTGGGTCGGGCCGGTCAGGGAGTTGAGCCAGCGCGCGAACGCAGCGGTCAGGGCCTGCTGCTCGCCCGCCGAGCGCAGCTCGAAGTTGACCGTGGAGCACGTCGCCAGGGCCGCCTTTCCCTCCCGGTCCAGGCCGAGCACCCCTTCAGACGTGATGCCGTCGTATGGCATGCGCATCGCGGCCGGAGGCGGATCTGCGGCTGTGGCCCAGCGGCCAGGAATGACGGCCGGCAACGGCGGAACTCCCTCGGGGGCGTGCACCCGGCGTTTCGGCGCGCGGGCATGGGCGAGCGCGGAGAGCAGGAAGTGATCCAGACCGATGCTCTCCCGACGGCCGAGTACGAGGGCGGCCACCGCCCCGGCGACCGGAATGACGAGGACCACGTACGCGAGCGGCGTCATGAAGGGGCGTGAGGCCCACCAGCCGCCGTACAACACGAGCGCGGCAGCAGCGAGGATGGCCGTCTGTCTGGCGGTGAAAGGTCCCAGAAGGCGGTCGGGGCGGGAGATGTCTGCGGGGATGCGAGTGGCGTATGGAGCGTCCGCTGTCTCTTCGGACTGGGACTGGTACATGCGGGATTCACCTCCGGGGTGGTTCGAGGGGCAGGCGCAACTGCATGGGGCGCGGTGGGCGGACACGGACACGGCGGGCGGGAATCGGCAAGGCCAGCTGACGCGCACGGGGCACCGGGGCAGGCCGGGTCAGGGGCGGCGGCGTGGCGCCGGGAGCGCGGGCCGCGGGTGGCGGGGCGGGTGCGCGCTCGGCGCGGATCGGCAGCCACAGCTGGGTGGACCTCGCCTGCCGGGTGGGGCTCCGCCCGGTGGTCACGGGCAGGGCCATTTGCCGGATCCGGCGGGCCCGGGCGGGATGGATCACAGCGCGGGGACCTCTCGGCGTACGGACGGGGGGAGCCGCGCCGGGCCCACGGCGCTGGGGAGTCCGGCGCGGTCGGCCAGCGGCGCCGGCAGCATCGGCCGCGGCGGGGACCGGATGTGTGCCGGCGCCGCCGGCACGGCGCCTGCCTGGCCCGGCTGGTGCGCCGGGGGCGGGTTGACCCGCTGCCCCCGGGCGGCCACCGGGAGGACGGACCAAGGTCGCTCTGCCGCGGGCGAGCAGGGCCAGGCCCCGGCCGCGCACGCCGCCATGCCCGGGTGGGGCGGCGGGCGGTCGGCCCCCACCGGGCCCGCCCCTGCCCCTTCCTGGACGGCCGCCACCGCCGGGTCCGCCACGGCCCGGGCCCAATCCGGTGCCCCCTCCGCCGCCGGGGTGGCGGCGCAGCCGGCTCATGCCCGGCAGGTAGTGGTCCATGAGCCGGTACATCGCCAGGTGCTTGAGTATCCGCACACCGGTCGGGGCGTGCGGGTTGTGGATCGGTGTGCCACGCAGGACGACCTGTAGGGTCCAGCCGGGAATCTTGAACAGCACCCAGAACAGGGCCACTCCGGCGAGCATCGTGCCCAGCTGGTCGGACTTGGGAATGCCCAGAGTGGTGGCGCCGGGGGCGAAGAACAGTTTCAGGGCGAGAACGAACGTCATCGACTGGGCGACCTGGATGACCATGCACCCGGCCAGCGCACGCCACCACAGGCGGGCGACCGGATCAGTCAGCGGATGAGCGTGACACGCCAGCATCAGGGGCGCAGCCACGGCCAGCAGCGCCATCACCGCGACACGCACCAGGAAGCCGGTCAGCACCGCCAGCACCAGCACGATCATCACGATCGCCAGGATCAGCAGGTACAGCTTCAGCCCCGGGGCGCCGAACAGGGCGAAGGGCAGGACGCGTTCGACCATGCCCTGCCCGGCGTCCGACAGGTCGGTGGCCATGATCGCGTGGGCGAGGGCGTTGGACAGGCCGATCGCCTTGCCCATCACCGTCAGCGAGGTGGCCGCCGCGACCATGCCCACCAGCAGGCGTGGGGCGATCTGCTGCAACGCGTAGCGGGTCTGCACCGTCTCGTAACCCATGACCGTGATGCCGCCCGCGGTCACGAACAGCACGTAGATCCCGGCGGTGATCCCCAGCATGGCGGTCCACAGCCGCTTGATGTCGGCGTGCCGGGTGACGTCCGGTGTGGCCAGCAGGGTGTCGGCGAGGAACTCGCGGACCGGCTTCATGATCTGCTCGATCAGCATGCCGAGGAACGAGGTGATCGCGTTCACGATCATGCCGGGGACGTCGAGAAGGCCCCAGCCGGTTGCCTTGTCGCATCCGACACCGGTGGCCTCGCACGCCGAAGGGCTGGGCCCCGGCGTCGGCTCGGGGGAGGACGGCCGTTCCGGTTCTGGTGCGGAGCGGCCCGGAGCGGGGGCGGGGCCCGGCGCGGGATCCAGCCTCGGCCCAGGCTCTGGCTCTAGGGAGGGAGCCGCAGGCCCGGGCGCGGGCCGCGGTTCGGGCTGAGGCGGATCAGGGGCCGCCGGGGCCACGGCAGCCCTGCTCACGGCGTGCGCGGAACCTGGCTGGGCGAGCGGGACCAGCACGAGGGCAGTCAGGAACAGCAGCGGCAGGGCGCGTCCCAGGCGCCGGGCGCGCGTCACTGCCCGCCCCCGCCCGCACCGACGATGCCCTGCAGCACCGTCACGATCACCGGGGCCAGGATCGCCAGCCCGTAGCCGGTGGCCGCAGCTTTCAACGCCCGCTTGGCGGCCTCGACTTCGCCGGGATCACCGCCGGCCATCAGGTAGCGCAGCCCGCCGAAGGTGAGGAACAGCGTGGCGAGCCCGGCGAGGAGGCCGACGATCCAGTTCCGCAGGTTCGTAATGACAGTGGGGATGTCCGCGACCGCCCATACGTGAGGCGAGTCCGTCAGCAGGACCAATGCGGTGAAGGCCGAGATGAACCCCAGCCGGAACAACCAGCGGCCGAGCGGCCGGACCTGCGGCCGGTACGGCCGACGGAGCCTCGCGGGCATGGCAGCACACCTCCAACGGGCACACAAAGAGCAGGACAGAAAAAGGGGGCAGGAGACAGGTCCACCCCAGGGGGCGTACGAGACGCAGGCATGGGGTGAACAGAACCCTGGACCCGGGGCCGACCTCCTTGCGGGGGTTGCGGCGGGAGGGGTTTCTCGGGTGTCAGCACGAGACGGTCGCGCTCACCCCACACCGTGCGGCGTCCCGGCCCGGGGCATCGGCAGCCGCCCCGGACCAGAACGGGCGGCCCGGTCCGAAGCCGGGCTGGGCCGCCGTCATTCGTGAATAGAGACTTCGGTGGCGGGAATTGACATCCCGCCACCGAAGATCCCCCGGTCGGACGCCCTACCGGACCAGCAGCCGGTGTCGCAGATGTGCGGCCAAGTGCTGTTCGGCGGCGCTGCGGTGCCGGTAGAGCTGACGCACACTCACCCCGCGCTCCGCCGCAAGCCGGCCCATGGGCTCGCCATCAAGGCGCGTACGGGCGATCAGCCGCGCCTCGGCCACACCGACCACACGGGCCTGCACCGCCTGGGCCAGCACCGTCAACTCGTCCACCGGCTCACCATGGTCCGCCTGCGACGCCGAGCACAGCTGGTCGAGAGGAGCTGCAGTCGGGCCGGTCTCCCGGGTGGCGCGGCGGCGGGCGGCGTACACCAGCCGGTGCACGGCCCGGTCGGCCGCACTGAACAGCTCCCGGTCCAGCCGCTCCGCGCCTGGGTCCAGGATGTGCAGGGCTGTGGCGACGGCGGCCAATGCTTCCTGCTCGACCTCGGCGCGCTCCAGATGGGCGGGGCGGGCCAGCCGGGCGAGCATCCGGCGCAGCACCGGCACGGTCATGGACACGGCGACCATGTCCCACGGTTCGCCCAGCTCGCGGGCGCGCCGGACGATCTCACGCCAGGTCTGATCGCGGAGTTCGGCGCGGGTGGAGGGGTGCGCGAGGTGAGTGCGGACCCGGTCGACCGGCCAGGCTGCACGGTCGGGTTCGTCGCACACCAGATGCGCGGGGAAGGTGAGCGGTTCCGCCGTACCGCGGGCGATAGCAAGGAATGCCTGCTCCAGCTCCCCGAGCGGGGAACGAAGGGTGCTGTGCGGACGGCCGGTGGGGCGGTGGGCGTGGTGACGGTCGTGCATGGCGCATCTCCCGTGAGCGGTGCGGACAACTTCCGCCGCCACCCCTCCCAGGCCCACGTGCCATGAGCGGCCCACCCGCACGCCAGTGTCGTGCCGCCTGCGGTCGAATGGTCCGGCCTGTGCGATGGCCCGCTGCTGGCTCTGTCCTGACGGACTGGAGAGACGCCTCAGACGGACCCAGGCGAATCGAACACGGAAATTCTTTGCTCCGGCATGAACTCCCCGGAGCACGGTCACCTCTGACGGCCCAGCAGTGGCCCGGTAGTGGCTCGCAGGTGGCGCGCGACTGGCTCGCACACGAGACAACCTGCGCAAACACGAAACCGCAGTGAGGAGAAGCGTGTGCGCCACCCTGCCTGTGGAGCGACCGTTCCACGAGATTGAAGAGATCGAACACATTCCAGGCAATGGCAAAGCCCGGCCGGTGATTCCCTATTACTTCACGTCAGCACGAGCACGGCCGGACCCTCCAGTCCCGGGCGCCACCCAGCCATGCCACACTCCACCGCCCGTAACGCTCTCCCGCTTCCGGCGACCATCTGGCTCCCAGGCCCGGACGAGTCCAGCACCGCCCCCATCCCCGGTGCGGTCCTGCCCGCCTGGGCCATCGACAAGATCCGCACCGAACTCGTCGGCCGCCCCGGGGACCGGCCCGTCCCGCTCCTCAAGATCGCGATCCGGGACACGGCACCGGGCATGGACGCCCGCATCCCCACCGCCCCCTTCACCACCCCCGCCGACGATGGCGATGACGACACTGCGAAACGGTGGCCGGTCCTCCTGGCCGAACTCCACCCGGACGCCCTCCCCGTCCCCACCGGCGACCTGCCGTCCGCAGGAAGCGAGCTGCCCGGCAGCTCCGAGGACGCCTGGCCCGGTTTCTTCCACCGCGTTCACCGGCTCCTGCCCGAGGACGGGCTCCTGCTGCTGGCCACCCGCCAGCGCCGGAAGGCTGGACGCCTCACCGACCCCCTCGGCACCCTGATTGCCTCCGCCCGCACCGCCGGATTCCGCTACCTCCAGCACATCGTGGTCGCCTACGGCCACCCGGCCGGCGACCGCCTCGTACCCGCCACACCCCCGGACATCTGCCGGGGCGTCGCGCACTGCGACCTGACCGTCCTGTCCGCGATCCGCCACGCATAGACCCCCGCCACGAGACACGAGAGGAGATACCGCCGTGCCTTCCTCACACTCGGTGTGGAACACCGCACCCACCTCCGCCCCGGCCCAGCGCAAGGGCCGCTACCTTCCCGGATCGGCCGCCCACCCCGCCAAAATGCTCCCGCGGATCGCCGCCCACGCCATTACCGCCTACACCCGACCCGGCGACCTCGTCCTCGACCCGATGTGCGGCATCGGCACCACCCTCGTCGAAGCCATCCACCTCGGCCGCAACGCCCTCGGCATCGAGTACGAACCCAAGTGGGCGAAACTCGCCGCCCTCAACACAGTCTCCGCCACCGGGGAAGGCGGCACCGGCACCGGAACGGTGCACTGCGGCGACGCCCGCCGGCTCACCCACCTCATCCCCACCGCCCTCCACGGCAAGGTCGGTCTCGTGGTCACCTCACCCCCGTACGGGAACTCCGTGCACGGACAGGTCCGCTCCACCCGCGAGACCGGCGAACGCGGCGTCGTCAAGACGGACTACCGCTACAGCCACGACCCCTCCAACCTCGCCCACGTCTCCACCGACCGGCTCCTCGAAGCCTTCACCGAGATCCTCACCCAGTGCCGGCACGTCCTGCGCCCCGGCGGCACCGTGGTCGTCACCACCCGCCCTTGGCGCGAGCGCGGCGAACTCATCGACCTGCCCTCCGCCGTCCTCGCCGCCGGCCAGGCCGCCGGACTCACCCCCACCGAACGCTGCGCCGCCCTCCTCGCGGGCATCCGCGACGGCCGCCTGATCACCCGCCCCTCGTTCTTCCAGATGAAGAACGTCCGCGACGCCCGCCGCCAGGGCATCCCCCTCGCCGTCATCCAGCACGAGGACGTCCTGGTCTTCACCCGCCCGGGACAACCCGCCGCGACGCCGCCACCCTGCCGAGCCACATCGGCGCGCGCGGCCAGAACGCCCGCCACGTCGGCCGGTACCGGGGGTGTCCGCTCCCGCACCTGCGCCTGGAGGGGCCGCCGTGACAGGCACTGAACCGCACCAAGCCGCCCGAGCCATGCAGTTTCTGATCCTCGACGGGATTCCTCATGACCGCTCGCCGCAGAGGGGCCGGTCATGACGTCCCCTCACAGCACGGCCCCGGGAGAAGAACGGGACAGCGCTGACGCGTGCGTGGCTCCGCCGGACGGGGTGATCCGCTCTGCCCCCGCCCAGAGCTATGGTCCACGTCAAAATCCCAGGTCACCGGCGCCTGACGTGACGTTCGAGATCCAACTTGCCACCGGCGAGGAAGCTGACGCACTCCGCAGGCTCCAGAGACAGGTCATGGTGGAGGTCGTGACATGGATCGCACAGCAGCGGAGGCGGACAGGCACCCCGCAGAACTCCTCGCCGCCGCTGTCCCCCGTGGCCGGTCCCGCAGCGGGACCGGATCCGCCAGCGGGACATCGCCCAAGCTGACCCGGCTGGTCTTCCTCGGCCGCACCTCGACGGAGGACAAGCAGGACCCCACCATCTCCCTTCCCCGGCAGGTCCGCTCGTGCCAGTCGGTGCTCCCGCCCGGAGTCGTCATCGTCGGTTTCTACTACGACGTCGAATCCGGGAGGAAGGACCTTGCCGCACGCGGCCACGGGCGCGGCCATGAACGCTTCGACATTCCGGTCCCACGCGACGGAGGCATCCAGGACCTCCTCACCGTGGCCGAGAGCGGTGAGCGGCACTTCGACGCCGTCATCTGCGAGTCCATCGAGCGCGTCGCCCGCCGCACCTACTTCGGCACCCTCATCGAGCACCGCCTCGAAGCATCCGGCGTACCACTGCTCGCGGCGGACGAGCCGATCAGCTTCACCGGCTCGCGCCTCAAGACAGCCACCCAGGTCCTCACTCGCCGCGTCAAGCAGGGCGTAGCCGAGTGGTACGTCCTGGAAATGCTGGAGAAGGCATGGGGCGGCTTCGAAGAGCACACCATCCAGGGCTACAACATCGGCAAGCCGCCCTACGGCTACCTCGCCGACCGCATCCCCCACCCCGTCCCCGCCCGCCGCAGCGAGGGCAAGACCAAGACCCGCCTCATCCCCGACCCGCTCGGCGCCCCCGTCGTACGCAAGATCTTCGAATGGCGCGTCGTCGAACGCCTCAGCTGCAAGGCCATCGCCGGCCACCTCAACGAAGACCTGACCGTCAACCCGCCACCCTGCCCGCCCGACCCCTCACGAAGGCTCGGACGCTGGACCGAATCCAGCGTCCGGGACATCCTCACCAACCCGAAGTACACCGGCCACATGGTCTGGAACCGCCGAGCCATGAAGACCCGCAGCGGCAAAGTCAACCCGATCGAGGACTGGGTATGGTCACCGCAACCGACCCACCCCCCGCTCTGCTCCCTCGAAACCTTCGTCCGCGCCCGAACCGTGCCCCAGGAACGCGAACGCTCACGCAGCGCGCCCGGCTCGAACACAGCCCACCCCCAGGCCACCCGTACCTACGCACTCCGCTCGTTCCTGTTCTGCGCCATCTGCGAGCGCCGCATGTTCGGCAAGGCCCGACGAGAACGCAGCTTCTACGTCTGCGCCCCCAAACCCGACTACATCCCCGCAGACCACCCCAAGAGCTTGTGGATCAAGGAGGCGTACCTACTGGAACCCCTGCACGACTTCTTCGCCGAACGGATCTTCGGCCCCGACCGCCGGGAGCTGCTGGAAACCGCGCTGTCAGAGGCCGACGAACGCGAAGGACGCCAGCACGCGGAACGGGACAAGGCCCTCAACGACGCCCTGACGGACCTCAGACAACGACGAGAGCGCCAGTTCCACGCACTCGAACTCGCCGACAACCCGGACCGCCGGTTCGTCCAGGGAGTCCAGACGCGCGTCGCCGAACTCGATGACCAGATCCAGGCCCAGGAAGCAGAGATCACCAGCCACCGGAAGAAAGCGCCCGCCCTGCAGGCCCCAGCACTCATCGACGCCCTGCCCGCCGGACGGTGCGAGATCGCGAACCTCCCCGACACCATGCGCCGCCGAATGTTCGAAGCCTTCAGACTCCAGATCCACTACGACAAGCGCACCGACAGCGCCCGCTGCCGGGTGGTGCTCACCAGCGACACGATCGACGCGACGGCCCGCATCGCCGAAGGAGCGATGCGGGCCGGTCGTGCGGACGGGAATGCGTTTCCCATCTGCGCTGTGCCCCCGGCAGGATTCGAACCTGCGACACCCGCTTTAGGAGAGCGGTGCTCTATCCCCTGAGCTACGAAGGCGGGGCTCTGTGGGAAAATGCGTGGGAATTGCGGCTATGTCCGCGAGGTCCCTGTGATCTTCCGTTGGAGCCGTGCAGCGCGCCGCCCGTGGAGGCTGCGCACTGGCGTCAGTGTAGCGGGTGAGGCCCGCCGGTGGCTGAGGGTGCCGAAGGCTGGGACTGGCTCAGGGGCTGCCGGCCGTGGCCAGGGCGATCGAGTTGATCATCCAGGCGTAGCCGAGGAGTGCGCCCTCGGCTCCGTACAGGGGGATCCGTTTGTCCCAGTGGGAGTAGTCGAGGGTGGAGTTCGAGGACTCGCTGTCCTGGCGCATGCCGAGGAGTCGGTCGCCGTAGTGTGTGTCGGGTGGGATCGGGCGGAGGTGCTCGGTGCGGCTGAATTTCATACGCTTGGTTCTGGGGTCGGTGGCGCCGTCTTCTTCTGTTTCGTAGATCGCGATCAGTTCGGTGTGGGGCCCGTTACGGCAGGGGATTTCGATGGAGTGGTAGAAGCGCCAGCCTGATTTCCTTCGCGGGTGAGGAGTTCCCGGACGGGGAGCGGGGTGTACATGGTTTTGCCGTCCACGGTTATCTGGCGTTCGCGGGATCGGCCGATTGCGGCATACACATCGTGCGTGCAATTCTCGTACGGGCACTTGCATTTGTTCTTGCACTTGCACTCGTACTCAGTGAGCGGGTAGGGCTTGATTCCGCCGTGCTGGCGGGTGAAGACGATGAGGCCTCTGCGGATCAGTGGTGCGCGGTGTTTTCCGCGCCATGCGGTGTCATAGCTGGCGGCGATGACTCCAGGGGCGCGGTCCAGGATCTCGTGAGTGAGGTGGACGGCGGTGGCGGCTTCTTCTTCGCGCTCTACTTGTTCGGGAGATCGGTGGTGGGCGTTGTCGGCGTTGAGGATGAAGCGGCTGTGGCACTTCGCTTCCTGACGTACGGAGAATGCGACGATCTTCTTGCCGTAGACGATGTTGTCATCGCCTTCCATCTGGATTCCGGCGTCCTGGTCGACGCGGTGATAGCGAATCTCGCCGGTCTTCTTGTCTTCCGTGTGCTCTTCCGTTTTGTCTGAGGGCGGGCGGACAACGGTGCCGTCGCCGTTGCTGACCTGGCTGCGGTGCGGGCGGAACCGGTCACCGCGTTTTCTTTTCTCGGAGAGTAGGCCTTGGCCGATTGCATGTCGGATCCAGGCGTCTCGGCATTCTTCGCGGAATTTGTGTACAGACGCTGGACTGTCGGTGGTAGGCGAGTGAGGTTTTCTCGGCGAAATGATCTCCGCGAAGCAGGCTGATCGGCGCATGTCGGGATGGATCGGTCCGGGCGGCCCCAGCTCTGGACAGACG
>NZ_JBSGBN010000159.1:0-21122 GCF_053601275.1 Streptomyces sp. NPDC004752
CAGGCGAGTACTTCGACGTCCCCAACGGGAACTCCTGTTCTTCGGATCCTCACGATCCAATGATCAGGGTGTCCCCGATCAAGGGCTAACCCCCCTACAGCTATTTTCAGAACGGTGGCCATCACCGCGACCGGTCCCTTCTAGTCAAGATCGTAGTAGCGCCCGAGTCCGGCACCGCACGTGATCGCATCATCCGGGCGACCAACAGCCAGACCCAGCTGCCGGCTGGCGCACTGCGAGCAACCGAATCCATCCAGAAGGACATCGAAGAAAGCCTCGGTCAAGCGGGCGGCTATCACTACGAGCGCCGTGCCAGCTACTATCGCAATCTCGGCTTCCCCCTCGACCGCGTCATCAGCATGGCCCGTCTCGCACGCGAGTTCACGGCCTTCGTCCTACGAGAGCCGCACACCGCGCTCCGGCACTCGGACGCTCTGCTCCTTGATGACCAGCACTACGCCCAGATCTTCTCGTCCCGTCACGACCTGGACATTTACCGACTGTGCCTCGACGTCCAGAGTCGGCTGCGGACCTTCCTGACGCGGTATACGGAAGACCGACCGCTGCTGGGTGACTCTCTGGAAAACTGGCTCTACCCACTCGCCGCAATGTCGGCATACACCCTCACACGGTTACGGCAACCCACTCCACGGGACCTGCTGAACATCGATCTGGATCACCTCAGTGACGACCTGATGTCCCGTATGACGGGCACCCTCGAACAGAACTTCAAGGGTGCCCTGCGCCGTAGTAAAGCTGGTGGAGTCGATCGCATCGCCCGTACCGCCGACTTCACCACCAAGATCCGCCAAGCGGTCGTTTCCCAAAGCCGATACCACATCGAAGGTTAAGAGGATGTCTCACGTGGTGAGTTTCGTGAGCTTCTTGTAGCAGGTGAGGGCGGCTGCGAGGTCGAGGAAGGCGAGGAAGTAGCTGCCCCTGCATTCGTACCGGACGGTGAGGCGGCGGTAGCCGAGAGCCAGGCTGCGCGACGACCTGGTCTCCGCCGTCCGAGCCGCCGTCTACCAGCGCGCCCTTCCTCTGGCCACGCGCAAACTGACCATCACTGCAACCCGGCTCAAGGGAGCGTCCGGCCTGCACGGCGGCATCACGCTCGCCGTACGAGACGTGTTCAGCCCGGTAGGGATCGCGCCTCTCCTCGCAGACAACGCGACGTCGGACGGGCCTGATGTCCGCTAGAAATGGGAGATGTGCCGGGAGTTGATTCCGGCTGGGAGTGAATTCGCGTTCCTGGCCAAGCACCGTGGTGTGCTGTGCCCGGCGGAGATGTTCGCGGACATGTACCCCGAGCCAGCGAGGAACTGTTCGGTGGCTCGTTCGCCGACGGTGCCGCTCTGCTGCCAGGAGCCGAGCAGCCAGCTCAGGCTGTGGGTGTAGAAGCCGCTGCGCAGCGAGGTCCAGGCGACGCATTCGCGCAGTTTCTTGAACGCAGTCAGTTCCGATGCCGCCGCAGATCCTGGCCGCGGTTACCTGGACCGACCGACCGGGCCGACGCCGCCGAAGCGGCAGCAGTCATCCTGGCCGGCGACCGGACGTTCGAAGGGCCGGTCACGCTCACCGCGCGCCAGGCCGTGACCTTCGACGACGTCGCCGCCATGTCCTCCGAGACATGTCCTCCGAGATCAGCGACCGTGAGGCCAAGCGCATCGTGATGGACGACGAGGAGTGGATCGCGGACAAGACCGCAGCCGGTACACCGGAGGCGATGGCACGGATGACGCTCACCACCTTCCAGGCAACCCGCGAAAGCCGCTTCGCCGGAGTCGGCCCCTGTGCCGGCCGAACTGCTCGGCCGCGAGCCTCGCAGCGTCGCCGACCGGCTCGCGGGCGGCATCACCGCCTGGAGAGGTGCTCCGGGGCGAGGCTATCGAGTCCGGTGCTGATGAGCTGGGCTGCGCGTCGAACGTCGGCGCGGACGGCGTTGTGGAGATGTTCAGGAGTCCGAGACGAATGCAGATGCCTGCGCAGGGCCTGGAACTGGAGCGGCCACAAGGCGAGGAGGGCGCTGGCAGCGATCTGTGGTTCGGGGTCGTCCTGCCTCAGCCCGGTGCGTTGCGCGAGGATTTCCGCTGCTACAGAGATCTGTTGGTCGGCCATGTCGCGCTGGTAGGCCCGGAGCGACGGGGTGGACCTGATCAGCATGCCGAAGCGCAGCAGGGCTGCCTTGGCCTGGGCGAGGTCGTCCTGTGCGTCCAGCCAGGAGGTCAGGTGCGCCAGTTCGGTCGAAAGGATCTTCAACACCCCCTCGACCGGCGACAGGTCCGGGTCAGCCAAGGTGACCCGCAGGGCTTCCAGTGTCGTCGCGCCCAGGTCCAGGACGAGTGCTTCCTTGGTGGGGAAGTAGTTGAAGACGGTTTTCTCCGAGACGCCGCAGGCTTGTGCGATCTCGGAGACGCGGACGGACTCGAAGCCCCGTTCCATGAACATCTTGGTGGCGGTGTCGGAGAGCTTGTGCCGCAACAGCCGCTTCTTGCGCTCACGCAACCCTTCAGACGCGGACGGTTCGTCGCGGGGGTGCAGGGCTGTCCAGTCGACGGTACGTGTGCTCACCGGTGCAGCATAGTGCGCCCTCCCTCAAAGTTACTGCTACTGTATTTTTACAGTCACTGAACCATCCGAGGGGGCCCATGAGCGCCATCCATATCGTCCGCCACTACCCGCACCCGCCGCGGAAGGTCTGGCGTGCGGTCACCGACCCTGAACTGATTCCGCTGTGGACGGCCACCGGCGCCGGAGCGCGCCCGGAAGGCTTCACCCCGGTCGTCGGGACCTCGTTCAGATTCATCGCAAAGCCCAAGCCGGGCTGGAGTGGAGTCGTGGTCTGTGAGGTGCTTGAGGCGACTGAGCCCTCACTGCTGCGTTTCTCCTGGCAGGACGAGGGCGGCGGGGAGGTCACGCAGGTCGCCTACCGGATCGAACCGCACGACGGCGGCGGAACACGCTTCACCTACGACCACACCGGCTTCACCGGTGTCGGAGGGTTCTTCATGGCCAAGCTCCTCGGCGCCGTTCGTACCAAAATGCTCAGCCAAGGGCTCCCGGCCGTACTGGACGCCCTCGACGGCCAGGGTGCTCTCCGTCCGGACAGCACCCTGCGTCCCAAGCGCCGCTGACCGTCCGGCCCGCTCCCCCAGATATCGTGAACTGTCCGGAAAAGAGCGAGAGTTACGTTGACTGCCAGCGCCCCGCCCCGGTGCGGGCAGATGGCTGGACAACCGTACGGTCCTGGACCAGCCTCGATCTTTCGTGTTGCGTCCGTGACAGCTCGTCCCGGCTCACCCTGGTGGAGCGGTGGTTCGCCGAGCCAACGCGGAAGAAGCTCAGGGCCAAGGAGCGCGCCACCGCCTTCGCCGTTCTCGGCGGCATCTCCGGCTACCGGGCTGGCGTATCGAGAGTCGCCTCGGCGTGCACTCCACACCCAGCCTCACCAAGCAGCAGGTCCGCAACCTGCTGGCCTTGGCCGCGCGGTACTGCGTCACCGTGGTGACCTGGGAGTCACCCCCCTCGTCACCGGCTACGACAGCTTCCAGAGCGTCATCACCGCAGTCGGGTCGGCACCTGGCAACTGACTCCCCGACGCGGCAGAACCGGCACCACCCCGGCCTGGCCGCCCGTCCCCAACTCCCTTGGGGGAGAGAATGAGGGACTGAATCCGGCCGCCGGGGACTGTCCGTCTGACGTCCGGGAGAGGTGGACAAGTCGTTCGTGAGCAGACCACCCCGGGGACGGCAGCTCAATACGTGGCACGCCCGCCGCTGATGTCGTACACGGCGCCGGTCGAGAAGCTGACTCGGTCGGAGGCGAGGAACGCGACGAGTTCGGCCGCCTCCTCGGGGCGTCCGATGCGTCCCATGGGGATCAGGCTGGTGAGGCGTTCCAGTACGTCCGGCGCCGTGGTCTCGTTCATCGGCGTGGCGATGACGGCGGGTGTGATCACGTTGACCAGGACTCCGCTGGTGGCCAGTTCCTTGCCGGCGGCCTTGGTGAGCGCGATCACGGCGGCCTTGGAAGCTGAGTACACGGAGAGGTTGGGGTTGCCGTCCTTGCCGGCCATGCTGGCGAAGTTGACGACTCTGCCCCAGCCCCTGTCCCGCATGCCGGGTACGAACAGACGCATGGTGTTGACGGTCCCTACGACGTTGACGTCGAGGACGCGGAGCCATTCGTCGCGTGCGGTGTCCAGCAGCGGCTTGTTCGGCCCGACGATGCCGGCCGAGTTGACCAGCACGTCCACGGGCCCTATGCCGTCGGCCGCGTCACTCAGTGCCGCTTCGTCGGTGATGTCGACGCATACGTCGGCTTCTTCGAGGTCGAGTGTGGTCACCTTCAGCCCGTCGACGCGCAGACGCTTGGCTGCGGCGGCGCCCAGTCCGCGGGCGCCGCCCGTCACGAGGGCGGTTCTGGCGTTCATACCGTGTCCTGCCTTCCAGTCGTGTGGGTGTGACCTGGTAGTTCGAAGGAACGGAGAGAGCCGGAGCTCCGGATATGGCCCTACTCACGGGTGAGGACGTGTCGCGTCGTCGAGAAGCTCAAGCAGATGGCGATAGGTGTGCCCGGTCGCTCTGGTCATACCGAGTTCGCAGGTCCGGTTGACGGAGGCGTGGGCGGCTGCCGGATGCCGCAGAACGGCTTGCGACTCGGCCGCGGTCGCCGAGGCGGTCAGCTCCGGATGCAGCAGGCCCCGGTCACCGGCGAAGGCACAGCAACTCCAGTCCTCCTAGCACGACCTCCTGGGCGACCGCGGCCGCCACCCGCAGGAGCGCCGGGTTCAGGCCGAGCTGCGTGGAGGAGCAGGTGGGATGGACGACGACCGAGGGAAGACGGCGGGCGGGGGGCAGTTCGGGCAGAACGTTCGTGTCGACGAACTCCACCGCGTCCACGACTCGGACGGCTTCCTCCGCGAGCATGCCTGCCAGTCCCTCGGTGCACGAGGCGGCGTCGACCACCACGGGCAGCGCACCGTTGTCGGTGGCCGTGCGCAGGACGGGCAGGACGGGCAGGACGGGCAGGACGGGCAGGACGGGCAGGACGGGCAGGACGGGCAGGACGGGCAGGACGGGCAGGACACGGTCGCGCATGGCCGTGTGCCCGTCGGTCAGCCCCTTCGACCTCCGCGGCGTCCCGCAGCACAGCGAGGCGATCTCGGCCGGTACGCGAACTTCCACTCCGGCTCGTCGGCACAGGGCCAGGAAGGCGTCCCGCACTCCCGGGCCCGTCTCGGGGTCGGCCGGTGCGAACAGCGTGGAGAGGCAGGCCGGGAAGTACACCGCCTGCGGTGTCCCGGCCTGCACGGGACGGCGTCGGCCGCCGCCGCGCGGCAGGTCGGCGGACCAGGCGGGCACCGTGTCGGCCCCGAGCAGCGCCCGCCCGGCCGCGGTGATCCGGGTGGGCAGCGCGTCGGGCACGGTGCTCGCGGTGGTGAGCGCTGTCGCGGCCCCTCTGGTGACACCGTCCCAGTGCCGGGCGGCGTAGGCCCACACTTTCTGTTCGGTCCGGCCGCGTTGTTCCGCGCGCAGACGGCGCGTCAGGTCACCGGTGTCGATGCCGACCGGGCACGCCGTCGCGCACATGCCGTCGACAGCACACGTGTCGAGTGCGTCGTACTGGTGGTCCCGCTCCAGCTCGGCGAGCAGCCCGTCAGGTCGGAGGCGGTGTTGGCGATGGCGATCTGCGGACGGCCCGTGAACGCGTCACCCGGTACGCCGCGGCGCATCCAGGCCCGGTGGATGTAGGCGTTGCGGTCCTGACCCGCGTACCACTGTGCGTTGCGGAGCTTCACCCACGGCTCATTTCATTAATCGGTACGTCGGTCTATGATTTGGAACACCGTGGAGCATACGCAGATCTCCCCCGGACCGACAGACCCCCGGACGGGAAGCGCCGCATCGCAGGGCATGCCGTCGCCATGACGACCAACCGAACGCCGCCCTTGCTGCCGAACACGCCCAGCCGGTAGTTCAGGGTGCCCACGACGGCGTCGCCGCGATCGGCCAGAGGCGCCGCGCGCCACACCACCAACCGGCGCCGGAGACGAATGCCCCGCCAGGGATGCACACCAACACCGGCAGCTTGCTCATCACCGGCAGCTTGCTCATCACCGGACCGTGAGCGCCGGGGCTCCGGAGCCCGTGGCGACGGCTGTGACGCATCCTCCTGCCCATCCCGAAGCCGACCCGCCCCCAAGAACCTTTTCATCAGTCGGTACGACGGTCTACAACGGTGAGATGCCTACCTGCACACGGGGCACGCCTCCTACCCCCTGCGTCCGGGGCACGAGTGGTCCGGACGGGTGACCGCGGTCGGCCACGGCGTGGACCCCTCCTGGTGCGGACGGCGGGTCATGGGCGACACGATGCGAAGCGCCCGTGGGTCCCGGTCCAGCACAGCGCGTGTTGTCAGGATTCGCCACGGCCGAGTAGCAGCATGAGGTGACCTTGCGGATCCACGGGACAGTTGAGCAGATCCGTGCGCACCTCCCCGCCAGCGTCGCGAGCCTGGAGGAGCACGAGCCCGCGGTCGGCCAGGACCCGGCGGCCCAGCACTGGCTGCGCGTCGAGCTGCGGGCGCAGCAGCTCGACTGGTTGCCTCGGATACTCGCCTCACTCGACCGGCCGTTCGTCATCGAGCGCCCCGATGAACTGCGCGACCTCGTCATCGCACTCGCCGATCGCCTCACGTCCTACGCCCGCCAAGCCTGACAGTGAGGAACCGATGTCATGAGACGGCACAACTAGGCGGCTAGCCAGACGACTAGTGGGCCGGACCGGAGCACCCCATGCCCGATCTCTCACGTCACACCCGTCGACTGCGTGAACTGGCTGACGCTCTCGACGCGCAATCCGACCTGCCCGACGACCCGTTGGCGCCGCATCCGGACACAGTGGAGGTGATCAGTGGCCGCCGCACCAGTCGCGGCCGGATCAACTACGCCGTCCCCGACATTCTCAGTCGGCACGGACCTGGAAACACGGATTCGGCTACCACCCATCGCTGTGCTTTCTCGACAACACCGGTGAGGCCCCGGCCGACATACTGCGACGCCCGACCTTCAACTCGGCACGGTCGGTACCGAGGTTGAGGGTCGTCGGTTTGTCGGCCAGACATCAGACATCGCAACTCGTAATGAGACCCATTTTCATGTAGCGTGCTGCTTCGTCCGCCCAGTCTGGAGGTCCCCATGGCCGTGCCCAAGCGCAAGATGTCCCGCAGCAACACCCGTCACCGCCGCGCGCAGTGGAAGGCCACAACGCCTCAGCTCGTGCCGGTCACCGTGGACGGAGTGCCCTATCTGGTACCCCAGCGGCTGGCGAAGGCGTACGAGCGCGGTCTGCTGCGTCCCGAAGGCTGACACCCGATGCCGTACGACCAGCTCCGCCGCCTGCCCGTCACCGTCCTGTCCGGATTCCTCGGCGCCGGCAAGACCACCCTCCTCAACCACGTCCTGGGCAACCGCGAGGGACTGCGCGTCGCCGTCATCGTCAACGACATGAGCGAGGTCAACATCGACGCCGCCCTGGTACGCGGCGGCGAGGCAGCCCTGTCACGCACCGAGGAACGCCTGGTCGAGATGACCAACGGCTGCATCTGCTGCACGCTGCGCGACGACCTGCTGGAAGAGGTCGACCGGCTGGCCCGCGAGGGCCGCTTCGACTACCTGCTCATCGAGTCGTCCGGCATCTCCGAGCCCATGCCGGTGGCCGCCACCTTCGCGTTCGCGCGCGATGACGGGGCGACGCTGAGCGACCTCGCCCAGCTGGACACCATGGTCACGGTCGTCGACGCGGCGAACTTCCTGACCGAACTCGCAAGTGGGGACGAGCTCGTGGAGCGCGGCCTCGACCAGTACGAGGGCGACGAGCGCACCGTCAGCGACCTGCTGATGGACCAGATCGAGTTCGCCGACGTCATCGTGCTCAACAAGCTCGACCTCATCGACGCCGAAGCCGCCGACCGGCTGCGGGCGGCCCTCGCCCGCCTCAACCCGGCGGCGCGGATCGTCCCCGCCGTCCACGGTCGCGTCCAGGTCGGCGACGTCCTCGGCACTGGGCTGTTCGACCTGGAGCGAGCCCAACAGGCCCCAGGCTGGGTCATGGAGCTCAACGGCGACCACGTACCCGAGACGGAGGAGTACGGCATCTCCTCCACCGTCTTCCGCGCCGAAGTTCCCTTCCACCCCGGGCGGTTGTGGACGTTCGTCACCGAGCAGCTGGACAGCGGGACCTACGGGCAGATCCTACGCTCCAAGGGCTTCTTCACCCTTGCCAGCCGCCCACACCTGACGGGCCTGTGGTCGCAGGCCGGGTCCGTGGCCCGCTTCGAACCGTCCGCCGCCCGCGATGCGGAGAGCCCCGAGGGTCAGGAACTGGTCTTCATCGGAACCCACTTGCGCGCGCACGCCTTGCAGGCGGCCCTGACCGACTGCCTCATGGCGGACGGCGAGGCCCTGCCTTCCGCCGACCCGTTCCCCGCCTGGGACACCTACGGCATCGACGACACCTGCGAATACGAGCACCCCGTACTCGTCGCGGGGCCCTGATGAGGACTCCGGGTCGGGCGGTGGTCACAGCCACGGCGCCGTCAGGCCCGGTACGGACCTCGATCCGGAAGGTTGGCATGGCAGAGGACGGCATACGCCTGGGCAGGGTCCAGGCGTCCCTGCTGATCCCGCCGTACGGCCGCGCGGCGGAGAGCCACAAGGGGCAGGCTGCGCTGCGCGATGCCCGGGCCGAGGAGATCGTCGCGTCGATCGGCTACGACTTCGCCCGCTTCGACAACTGTCCAGCCTGAACGGAGCGGTACTGCGTACCAGCCTCTTCGACCGGTGAGTGACGGACTTCCTCACCACGCATCCCGGCTCAGTCTCGTCCGACTGCCCTGACGCCGAACACGAGCCGGGGCATCTCTTCACCATCGATCGACGTCGCCGAGCAGGGGGTCTGGGATCGACGTCCAGCCCTGCCGCCCCAGCGAGAGTTCGACGTCGGTGAGCAGAGCCTGATCCAGCGCCGAGCGAACCGCCTCCTGGTCAAGGCCGATTCCGGTGAGGGTGATCTCGTTGCGGCGTTCGCCGTAGTAGTCGTGCCAGAACCACGAGGCCACAGTGCGTCGCTGCGGCGAGGCGGTCTGCCATCCGCGCGCGTCGTCCTCGTCCAGCCAGCGGTCCGCCTCGCGCATTTCCAGATACGCGCCGGCCGACCGCCAGGTCACAACGGCATCAGGTCGGCTGCACAGCCAGAGATGGCCCCGGCCGCGCACGACACCGGCCATGACGACGGCAAGCGCGTCGGCCAGGCGCCCGGGATGCAGAGGCCGGCGGGCATGCCAGCACAGGGACCCCACCTCATGGCTGCCGCCTCGGCGGGGACGTGGCAGCACCACCGGCTCCAGCCGGGACCGCCAATCCTCGTCGGCGCCCTTCGGCAGGGCGTGGACGAGCGGCACGGGAAGCTCCCATGCCACTGCCTTTGTGTCGGCAGGAGTCACGAGCAGCGCAGGCCCGTTGAGTTGGCCGATGAGTTGCACTCCCCCGGGATCATGTACGCGGCCCGCCGCCCGCGACACGATCAGGGCGTCCGCCGCCTCCACCTGGCGGGCGGCGGCCTCAGCGGCACTCACGGACTCAGCCCGGTCGCCCCCGCTCCACAGTCGTTCCGTCCGGTGGACGCAGCCGATGTCCCCCATGAACGACTCCGTGTCGATACCGACCACGACCGGAGCTGGGTCGTAGTACTCCCCCAGCGATCCGCTGCTCACCCGCGGACGCCACAGCTCCACCAGGAACGGGAGGACGTCGACGTTGTCCGGCAGCGCGAGGACGACGTGTGCCGCGCCCGGCGAACGGCGCAGGGCCAGCAGGTCCTGGCGCAGGATGACGACCGGATCACCGGTCGCACCCTGTAACGCCCCGCCCGGCAGCGCGATCCCGGTGCCGGAGAGGCAGCGCTGGACGGTGGGGTGCCCCTTGCCCCGCGCCTGGATCGACACCGCCAGGACCACGGCACCTGGAGCGAGCGTCAGCAACTGGTCGACCACGGCACCGCGAACGCCGGGCGTGTTGCCGGTCACCACGTTCAACAGACCCTTGCTCACGCCGCCCGCCCTCAGTTGAGGTGCGCGACGTGCCGCAGGACGGGCGCCGCCCGCAATCTGCCGGGCAGTGTGCCGTCGCCCGGCATCCCGGCCCGCAGCCACGCTCCGACCGCTGCGGCGTCGGCCGCGGTGGCGAGCGGGCCGAGACGCACGGCTGCTCCGGTGGGGCTGCGACAGGCCGTGCACGGCCGGACCACAGCGTGCAGCCCGCGTCGGCCCGCGCAGTCGATGACCTTCCGCGGGCATCCTGTGGAGATCATGACCCCGTGAGGGCTGTCATGGACCGCCCGGCGCAGCGTGAAGAAACGGCCCCGAAGGCCGCGTGCGGCATCACTCATGCGTGCACTCCTGCCGGATGTCACGGTGGACGGCTTCCACTTCGACCTCACCTCTCGCATACGCGCACACAGCCGCGACGACCCCGCCAGGACTCTTCGGGCGTGGTCGCACCGCCTTGGGCGGGGGCACGGCTCGGACGTGAGACGTGCCCCCTGGCGTTCCTCCGTGAGCGCGGAGGAACCGGTGTCACCAGGACGACTTGGTGACACCGGGCAGGAAACCCGCGTGTGCCTGTTCCCTCACGCGGACACGGGAGAGCCCGAACTTGCGCAGATGCCCCCGGGGGCGGCCGTCGACGCTGTCACGGTTGCGGACGCGGGTGGCACTGGCGTCGCGGGGCTGCCGACGCAGTTCGGCGATCGCGGCACCGCGTTCGGCTTCCGTCGAGGAAGGACGTCGAATGATCTCTTTGAGTTCGGCGCGCCGGGCGGCGTACCGCTCGACAACGGCCTTGCGCTTCTCGTTCTTCGCGATCTTGCTTCGCTTGGCCATCAGACCTTTCCTCCCCGGGCACGGATGCGTGCGACAGCCGCTTCCACGCCGATGGTGTCGACGGTCTTGATTCCTCGGGCGCTCAGCGTCAGCCGTACATGCCGGGACTCGCTGGGCAGCCAGTACCGCTTGCGCTGGATGTTCGGGTTGAAGCGGCGGGAGGTGCGCCGGTGCGAGTGGGAAATGTGGTTGCCGAAGCCCGGCTGGGCGCCGGTCAGTTGGCAGTGGGCGGACACGGGATGACCTGCCTCTCCTTGAACGGACGGCTATCGGGAATGGAAATCATTCCCATATAGTACCGGCATGGCTCGCAACGAACTCCGCCCGGTCATCAAGCTCCGCTCCACCGCGGGGACCGGCTACACCTACGTGACCCGGAAGAACCGCCGGAACGACCCGGACCGCATGGTCCTGCGCAAGTACGACCCGGTCGCCGGCCGGCACGTCGACTTCCGTGAAGAACGCTGATCCCACCACCTACCTCTCCAGGGAGCCCGCCATGAAGCCCGGCATCCACCCCGCTTACGGTCCCGTCGTCTTCCGCGACAAGGCCGCCGACTTCGCCTTCCTGACTCGCTCGACGCTCTCCAGTGACAAGCGCATCGAGTGGGAGGACGGCAACACCTATCCCGTCGTGGACGTCGAGATCTCCTCGGCGAGTCACCCCTTCTACACCGGTACCGCCCGGGTCCTCGACACCGCGGGCCGAGTCGAGCGCTTCGAACGCCGCTACGGCCGTTCCGGAGGCCGGTGATGCGCGAGGAGGGCCGACTGCCGGTCGTCATCGTCGCCGGCCTGCACGCGGATGCCCGCCGACACGTGGTCGACCGTCTCCTGCGAGCGGTGCCGGGCAGCGTCGCCCTTCACCACGACCTCGCCACCGCGGACGAGGGAACCGTACGACGGCTCCTCCACGACGCGTCCGGCGTGCTCGCATCCGGCGAAGCGCCGCTGGTCAACGACTGCGCCTGCTGCGCACTGCGCGAGGACCTCGTCCCCGAGCTGGAGCGCCTGGCCGGCCATGGGCTGACGCGGCTGGCGATCGTCGAGCTGTGGGATTCGGTCGAACCCAAGGCCATGGCGGAGGTCATCGCCGCCCACAGCGGCGGCGACCTGACGCTCACCAACGTGATCACCGCGGTGGACCCGGCACTGGTCCTGCCGTACCTCTCCAATGGAGACGACCTGGCCGAGGCGGGACTCGCGGCAGCGGCGACGGACCAGCGCACCGTCGGCGACACCTGGGCCCGCCAGCTGGAGTACGCGCCCGTCCTCGCCCTCGTGGACAGCGAGGACGCGGACGAACACGACCACGCCCTGCTGAACCAGCTGCACCCCACCGCCTGCCACGTCGACGCGCGCTCAGGGGAACTCGCGCAACTGGCCTTCGCCGGATTCGACGTGGAAGCGGCGGCCGCGGCCCAGCACCCGGCCTGTGCACTCCTGCCTCAGGATGTCGACGAAGCAGGCGTCACGACGCTGGTCTGGCACCGCACCCGCCCCTTCCACCCCGAACGCCTCTATCAGGCTCTGGAGGACCTCTGCTGCGCCTCCGCACGCAGCAGGGGCCGCTTCTGGCTCGCCGACCGCCCTGACACCCTGCTCTCCTGGGACGCGGCCGGCGGCGCCTTGTGCGTCGAAGGCGCGGGCCCGTGGCTCGCCTCCCTGCCCGACGCCGCATGGGAACTGGTCCCCCCGGTACGGCGAGCGGCTGCCGCACTGGACTGGCATCCGGAGCACGGCGACCGCTGCCAGCACCTTGTCTTCACCTCACCCGGACTCGACCGCTCCGGCATCGAGCAACTCCTCGACTCCTGCCTGCTCACGGACGCCGAATACGCGGCCGGACCCGAGGGGTGGCAGCGCCTGCCGGCGGCCTTCGACTCCCTGCTCGACGCCGCGTGACCCGCCGTCGCCCCGTCCACCCGTCGCCCGTCACCGTCCCCTCCAAGGAAAAGGAGTCCCCATGACCCGACGCGTCAACACCCGCAAGCCGGTGAAGTCCCGCTCCAATCCCCTCGTCGCGGCCGGCATCACCTACATCGACTACAAGGACACCGATCTGCTGCGGAAGTTCATCTCCGACCGGGGCAAGATCCGCAGCCGGCGCGTCACCCACGTCACCGCTCAACAGCAGCGCCAACTCGCCGCAGCCATCAAGAACGCCCGCGAAATGGCTCTCCTGCCGTACTCCAGCAAGTGACAGGGCGCTGCGAAGGGCAGTGAACACCCGACGGACCGGACCGCCGATGGGGGCCGTCTGGCAGGCTGATCGCCATGGAAGCGCACAAGGCAGTGAGGCCGGCTGAGTTCACACAGATCACCCGGCCCCACGAGCTGGCTTCTGGTCTTGGGCAGGAGCTGGTCGACTGCTGGGTGACGGTGAGCAATGCCGGCGGGGCGGTCATCCCGCACGGCGTCACGTTGCCGCCAGTGAGTCCGCAGGACGTCGGGCCGGTGTTCGACAAGATCGTCGAGGCACTCGATCCGCAACGGAGCCGACTGCTCGTGGCCACCGTGGAGGGCGTGTTGGCGGGATGGCTGCTCCTGCGCCGCGATCCGCACCCGCTCGTCGCGCACTGCGGCGTGGTCAACCACGTACAGACGCACACCCGGTTCCGTCGCCAGGGCATCGGTGCCGCGTTGATGCGCCGCGTCCCGGGCGTCGCCCGGGACGGGATGGGGCTGGAACGGCTGGGACTCACCGCGAGGTCCGGCCTGGGGCTTGAGGACTTCTACCGCGGACTGGGCTGGGTGGAGGTCGGCCGATGGCCGGGGGCACTACGGGTCGCCCCCGGTGACGACCGCGACGAGATCCTGATGAGCCTCGTCCTGTGACCGTCGCCCGCGAACGGCCCGGGTGTCTTCCCCCGTGGGTTCGCGGGCCCGCGGACGGTGCGGATCAGTCCTTGACCGCCACGAGGACTCGGCTGTCGCCGAACTGCCAGACGGACGTGACATGGCAGAAGCCCGCCTCCCGCAGCAGTTCGGCATGCCGGGCCGCGGTCAGGTCATCGCCGCCGTCTGCCCGGCCGACCCGGCGCCGCTCCCGCTGGGCGAACAGGTCTGTGAGTTCGGGGTCCTGGGCCGCCTCGGCCCACCAGGACTCCCAGTCCTCGTGCGTGTGGGCGAAGGACCGCTCGGCCCTGCGGCGGCCCACAAAGGCGGTGAGCTCCGACAGGGGCGGCCCCTGCTGCGGGAAGTGATCGCCGTTGACGAGAGCGCCGCCGGGCCGCAGAAGTCCCGCGAGGCGGCGGTATGTGCGCAGGAGGGCCGGTTCGGACAGGTAGTGCAGGGCCGTTGTCGAGACGGCCGCGTCCAGGGGCCGGTCGAGGCCGAGTGTGTCGGTCCAGTCGTCGTCGCCGATGACGGCGTCGACGTAGCGGGCGGCGTCCGCGTGGTGGGTGCGGCCGAGTTCCAGGAGGACCGGGTCCATGTCGACGGCGACGATCTCCGCGCCCGGCAGGCGTCCCGCGAGCCGCGCCGCCAGCGATCCCGGCCCGCAGCCCAGGTCGAGGAGAAGCGGGCGGGCGCAACCGGCGGTCACGTGCTCCACCACGTCCGCGATCACGGTAAACCGCTCCTCGCGGTCGACGGCATACCTCTGCTGCTGCCGTTCCCAGCGCTCCAGCCACATGCCGGCCGTCGCCATACTCACGCCCATCCGGTCGCACACCTCTTCCGTCTCTCACCCTTCGCGGACACCCTCGAATCTACAGGTGGAAACGGTTTTCGGTTTCATGGAACTTTCAATCGAGTGACGCCAGGACCGCCAGCAGACGCTCGACCTCCTCCACAGTGTTGTAGACGTGCAGGCTGACCCGCACCAAGCCGTCCTTCTTCTCGTCGACACCGGCCTGGCAGAGGCTGTCGGCCCGCACCATGAACCCCTCGCTGAACAGGATGAAGCCGAGGTCGTCGGACGGGATGCCGCGATGGCGGAAGGTGACAATGCCGTGGCGCCGCTGCCGAAGGGGCTGCCCGGAGTCGGCGGCCAGGCTGGACTGGCAGCCCAGGATCTCGTACGAGGCGAGCTGCCGGAGTCCGTCGGTCAGCCGGGTCGCGAGGGCGACCGTCCATCGCGCGATCCGCTCGGTGCCCGCTGCCTCCAGCCAGTCGAGTGCCGCCTCCAGCGAGGCGATGCCCACCGTGTTGGGGGTTCCCTGCCAGCCGCCGGGCTCGAAGACCGGGCCGCGTGCGTTGCGCGCCCAGACCGCCCCCGTGCCGGGCAGGGCCAGCGCCTTGTGTCCCGAGAAGACGACGAAGTCGACGTCGAGCACCGACTCGGCGACGGAGACCGGCAGATGGCCCACGCTCTGGGCGGCATCCAGACAGATCGGTACGTCGGGGCCGACCACCGCGCGGATGCGCTGCACGTTCATGTCGCCGCCGTACACGTGGTGGAGGTGCGTGGCGGCGACGAAACGGGTACGGGGGCCGACGAGCTGATCCAGCGCCCGGTGGTCGTAGTCGCCCGACTCTGCCTGGTACGGCAGTGCGCGCACGCGCACCTCGGTTCCCCGGTCGGACAGCAGCCTCTGCGCCTCCAGCCAGGGCTCCAGGTTGGCCCGGTGGTCGGCGAAGGGGACGAGGATCTCGTCCCCTTCGGAGAGGAACGTGGTGAGCCAGTCACGGGCGACGGCGCGCAGTCCCTCGGTGGTGCCGCCGGTGAAGTGGACGGTGGACCGCTGTGGATCCGGATCACCGAGGAACTCCTTGACCCGCCGTCGGGTGCGCTCCACCAGCTCCGTGGTCCGGTTGGCCCATGGGTAGGTGCCCCGCCCCGCGTTGGCGTTCGACGTCGTCAGGTACGACTGGACTGCCTCCAGTACCGCGCGGGGCTTCTGCGCGGTGGCCGCGCTGTCGAGGTAGGCCAGGTCGGGATGGGCGGTGATGATGGGGAACTGCTCCCGTATCCCGCGCTGCCAGTCCGCCTCCGCCCGTCCCTTCCCCTGCCAGGGGTGCACGGCGCTCATTCCCTTACCAACGGCGCGCCCGCGTCCCGCCAGGCGATGATGCCGCCCGCGAGGCTGCGCACATCGGGATGGCCCATCCGGGTCAGCAGCGCGGCGTAGCGGGCGGACTTCTCGCCGACCGGGCAGGCCAGCAGCACCGGCTGCCGCTTGCTGAAGGGCAGTCCGTCGCGCACGAGTTCCTCGAACAGTTCGTCGACGATGTTGATCGAACCTTCGATGTGCAGGGCGGCGTACGCGTGCGGGCCCCGCAGGTCGACGGCGAGCGGGCGCGGCTGTCCATCGGCGATCCACCGCCGGGCGGCGTCGGTGTCGACGCTCCGGGCCCCGGCCCGTATCTCGGCCTCGGTGAGGGCCGCGGCGGAGTGTCCGCGGCGGGGTGTGCCCAGCAGCTCCGGCCTGCGTTGCCGTACGTAGCTCAGGTAGCTCTCGGCACGGTCGCAGACGATGAAGACCGCTGTCCGGCGCCGCTCCGGCTCCGGCGACTTTGCCTCCGCCGCCCGCAGATGACGCACCGCGCCCTGGTAGGCGGCACCGCCCGTGGGCCCCGACAGCAGTCCGCAGCGGCGGATGAGGGTGAGCATTCCGTCGATGGCCTCCTGGGACGTCACCGACTCGATGGTGTCGTACGTCGCCGGGTCGAAGAGGCCCACCTGGTGCACCTCGTCGATGGTGCGGATGCCGGGGATGAAGTCCGACTTGTCGGCGACCAGGCCGAGGACCCGTACCTCCGGATCGTGCTCGCGCAGAACCCGTGCCACTCCGGTGGACGAGCCCGCCGTACCCACGCAGGCGATGAACCAGTCCGGTGCCCGCCCGTCCAGGTCCTTGACGATCTCCGGGCCGGTGCCCGCCGCGTGCGCCTCGGTGTTGCGCGGGTTGAAGTACTGGTCGGTGTGCAGATACGTGCTTCCCGGCTCGGCGAGCGCCTGGTGGAAGCGGGTCAGCGGATCGTCCGTGTCGGTGGGGTCCAAGCATTCGCTCTGCCCGGGCAGTTCCTCGATCTCGGCGCCCAGCAGCAGGAGCAGCTCCTTGATCTCCGGCACCCGCATCCGGTTGGTGACGCTCTTGAAACGCAGCCCGTGCATCCCGGCGAGCAGGGCGAGTGCCTTGGCGGTGTTGCCGCTGGAGAGCTCCACGACCGTCTCACCGCGCTCGGCCGCCGCCTCCAGATACGGGCGGGCCATGTTCCAGGCCGGCCGGTCCTTGACCGAGCCGAAGGGATTGAGCATCTCCAGCTTCGCGTACAGGTCGAAGTGGCGCAGGCCGTGCACGGCCGGGTCGATGCGCACCAGCGGCGTGTTGCCGATGGCCTCGGTGATGCTGTCGTACCTCATGCGAACGCTCCCCCGGAGTGTGGGATCGGCCAGTAGTCCTCGTCCAGGCACCAGCGCCAGGAACCCCCTTCGTCCACGACCGCCACCGTGCGGGCGACCGGCTGCCGCTGTGCATGGTGGGCGTGGAAGTCCATCGCGTAGCCCGCGGTGTTGGCGAAGGCCAGCAGATCACCGGGGTCTGGCAGCCGAGGAAGGAAGACCATGCGACGCGTGATCAGATCGGCCTCCAGGCAGAGATTGCCGACGAGATACACCCCCACCGGGCCCGCACCGCTCTCCCCTGCCGCCCCGGTGCGCGAAAGCAGCACGGGGTCGACGAGCACGCCGTGCTCCTCCAGGCTCACGTCCCCGGCGTTCATGCCCAGCCGCACCAGATACTCCCCGGCCCCCTCGCCCGTCCGCCGGACATCGAGAACCCTCGCCAGCGAGAGGCCGCACTGGTCGACGAGAGCCCGGCCCGGTTCGGCGCACAGGTCGTACATGTGCTCCAGGAGCAGGCCGGCGGTCGGACGGCCCAGCAGGGGCGCGGGCAGTGAGAGCAACTCGGCGAGGTAGCCGGGTCCCGCGACGGGGCGGCACGCCGGGTAGAGGGCCGCGGTCCCGCGCACCGTGCCGCCCTCGTTGCGCAGCCCGTAGCCGTGCCCGCGCCAGGTCAGGGCCGGACGGGTGCCGAG
Organism: Streptomyces sp. NPDC004752; assembly: GCF_053601275.1. Lineage (NCBI taxonomy): Bacteria > Bacillati > Actinomycetota > Actinomycetes > Kitasatosporales > Streptomycetaceae > Streptomyces > Streptomyces sp. NPDC004752. Next base: position 17,926 of record NZ_JBSGBN010000159.1, read on the forward strand.
CACGGCCTCGGTCAACGCGGTGGTGTAGCGGTCCCATTCCGCGGCGTCGGCGACATAACCGGCTCCGAAGCCGCCGCCGATGTCGACGACGCGCGGCGCCAGGCCCCTGGCACGGCACTCGTCCATGACCATCACACAGCGTTCCAGCGCGCGGACCTTCTCCACGGCTCCGGTCGTGTCCAGGTGGTACGCGGTGCCGGTCAACTCGACCGCGTCACGGTGCCGTTCGACCGCCGACAGAAGTTCACCGACCTCGCCCACCGGTGAGCCGAAGCGGCTGCGCCGGGAGAGCACCCGCGCTCCGGGCCCCTCCGGGCCACCCTCCGATTCGAACCCGGAGAGCCGCAACAGCACGTCGACCCGGGGAAGGTTGTACTTCCGCACCAGCTCGGCCAGTTGCTCCAGTTCGCGGAGCGAGTCGAGGTTCACCGTCGCCCCGACGCGGGCCGCCAACCACAGGAACTCCGGGTCCTTGGGTCCGGTGGCCATGATCCGGTCCGGTGTGAAGCCGCAGCCCAGCGCATGGCGCAGTTCCCCGAGAGAGGCGACATCGACACCCACGACAGCCGGGTCCTCCGCCGCCAACCGCCGTACCAGGCAATCGGACTGGTTCGCCTTGTGCGCGAAGTAGACACGTCCGGCCAAGTGGTGCTCACGGTAGACGGCATGGAACCGTCGCGCGTTCTCCGCCGCCCGCTCCGGCAGCAACACGTTGAGCGGCGAGCCGAGCGCATCCACGAGCGAGTGGAGGAGCGGTCCGGCGTCCAGCAGGGAGGCGAGCGGTGGTTCGAGTCGGGGCCGCAGACGAAGAGGCTCATCCACGACAGGTCCTCCCCCTCGACACCGGTCGACCACTGTTCCGAAAAACCTTTCGGGCCTTAATCATTTCCGGCTACAAGCACCTTTAAGCCCGGCGACCGCAACTCGGCGATCGGCGTCCTCATGCCGTTCGGGCTGGGACTCGGGGTGCTCTTCCTCGCGCTCTGCAAAGGCCGCGCGGCGAACAAGTTCGGCCTGCTGACCGGCCAGATCGTCGCCGTGGACACCCCGCAGATGGCCTCAACGACGTCGGCGACGCGGCACCCCTGGTTACCTGGCGGAAAGAACCTTCCACGCCGTCCCCGCCACCAGGCGTGTGGTGAGGACGAACGGGCCGACGACCGGGTCGGCCCAGGGCCGGCCGAGGGCGACGTTGAGTCCTCGACGATGTGCTGGTCACCCAGACGTCGGCGGTCCGGGAGCTTCATGAGGCCAACCCGACGATGGGCCGGCGCGGGCTGTACCGCGCCGGCATCCGTATCGGCCGCGACCACATCGCCTCCGTCGTCAACACCCTCGTCCTCGGCTACGCGGGCGCCGCGCTGCCCTGCTGCCGCTCTTCTCCATCGCGCAGAGCGGCGTGGCGACGGTCGCCGACAGTGAGTTGGCGGCGGAGGAGATCGTGCGCACACTGGTCGGCTCGATCGGCCTGGTCGCCTCCGTGCCCGTCACCACACTGCTCGCGGCCCTGGTGGTGTCGGCCGACCGCCCGGATCGGGGGCCGGCGGCGACTGCGGGCGCGGCGGCAGCCGCTGGAGCGGCTGCGGGCCGGGGCGGACGTCGGCGCAAGCGCTGACAGCGCGCACAACCGGGACGGAAACTCCCCGATCACAGTGGCGAGGGCCGCTCCGGTCCGAATCCCTCGAACCACGAAGAACTGTCACCGCTCGTCCCGAACACTACGGGCCGTCAACCCCCCGGGCGGGACCGCTCCTGCGTGGCTGAGCAGCCACGCAGGAGTGGTCCGGGCCGATCGGGCATTCGGGGAGGTCTCCGAGAGGCGTCGGCTCAGTCCTCGGTGAACCTGAGGTACGGAGCGACACTGCGCAGCTTCTCGCAGGTCTCCTCGATCTCCCGCTCGGGGCTGGACTGAGAGGTGACCCCGGCGCCCGCCCGCAGCCACACCTCGCCTTCCGCACCAATAAGGGTGCGCAGGACGAGGGCGGCGTCCAGGGCGCCGTCGGTGCTCCCCCGGAACACCGCGCCGCCGTACAGGCCCCGGGGCCCTTCCTCGTGGCGGGCCAGGGCCTGGAGCGCGGCGCGTTTGGAGACGCCGGTGGCGGTGATCGCGGGGAAGAGGGAGGCGAACGCGTCCCATGCTCCGGCGTCCGGCCGCAGCCGGCCCGTCACCCGCGAGGCCAGGTGCTGCACCGACCCTCGCGGACGGACCGCCATGAACTCCTCGACCGCGACGGAGCCGGGGCGGCACACGGCGGCCATCTCGTCCCAGGCCAGGCGTACGGACACGGCGTGCTCGTGTATCTCCTTGGGGTCGCTGTGCAGTTCCGCGCGCCGACGCTCGTTCTCCGCCGGGTCGGGTCCCAGTGCGCGGGTGCCCGCGAGCGGCTGGGTGCTGATGCGTCCGTCCTCCCCGATTTCCAGAACGGTCTCGGGGCTGAACCCGGCGGCCCGGTAACCGCCGAGGTCCAGCAGATAGGAGCGTGCCGGTGTGTTGGCCCGGCGGCCCGCGAGGTAGGTCGCGGGGAAGTCCGGGCGGGGCTCGGCGGGCAGCGGGACCTTCCGGGAGACCACGGCCTTCTCCAGGAGCCCGGCGCGGATGTCCCCGACCGTACGGGACACCGCCCGGCCGTAGGCGACGGTGCCGACGGCGATGACGCCCTCGGTCCTTCCCGGCGTCGGCTCGTCGGGGGCGGTCCGTCCTGCCGGGGGCTCCGCGAGCAGGTCGGCGACCTTGCGCGCCCATGCTTGGTCCACCGCGCGCACCACGGTCCGGTCACTGGTGAGGGTCACCTCGACGGACGGGATCAGCGCGTGCAGCAGGGGCTGGTCGCCGACCGTCGCGGGGTCCGCGTGGAGGAGGTGGGCGAGTTCGAAGGCCGCCCAGCCGTAGAAGTGGCGTCCCTCGTCGCCCGCGTCGCGCAGGGCGGACAGGGCGGTGGCGAACGCCGTCAGTGGTTTCCGGTCGGTGCGCGAGGTCCAGGTCCGCCCGGCGGCCTGCGCGGTGATGCCGGTGGCACTGGCGGTCACGTTCACGGCCGAGCCCGCCGCGAAGTGCCAGACGCCGCCTTCCGCCTCGTACACCACGTACTGGTCGGCGAGTCCCGCCTGGGCGAGGCGGGTGGCGGTGGCCGCCGGGTCGTGGCAGGGCTCCCGGGTGCTCGCGCACGTGAGCGGGGGGACGGACCTCGCCCATGCCT
>NZ_JBSGBN010000160.1:0-21120 GCF_053601275.1 Streptomyces sp. NPDC004752
GCGGCGCGGCGGGGAACTCCTCGTCCCCAAGCGGAAGTCGGCCGCACGGCCCGCCATGGCGACCTGCGCGGTGGCACGGCGGCCCGCGCGCGGGCGGCTCGCGGTCGTCGGGCTCGGCCCCGGCGCCCGTGATCTGCTCACTCCGCGTGCCGAGGCCGAACTGCGGCGGGCCTCCGTGCTCGTCGGTCTCGATCAGTACGTCGACCAGATCCGTGACCTGCTGCGGCCGGGCACCCGGGTCCTGGAGTCGGGCCTCGGCGCCGAGGAGGAGCGGGCCCGGACGGCGGTCGCCGAGGCCCGGACGGGCCACGCGGTCGCACTGATCGGGAGCGGGGACGCGGGCGTGTACGCCATGGCGTCGCCCGCGCTCGCCGAGGCGTCCGACGACATCGACGTGGTCGGTGTGCCGGGCGTGACCGCGGCGCTGGCCGCCGGGGCGGTCCTGGGCGCGCCGCTGGGCCACGACCATGTGTCGATCAGCCTGTCCGACCTGCACACGCCGTGGGAGGTGATCGAGCGGCGGGTGCGGGCCGCGGCCGAGGCGGACCTCGTGGTGACGTTCTACAACCCGCGGTCCCGGGGCCGCGACTGGCAGTTGCCCAAGGCGCTGACGCTCCTCGCCGAGCACCGCGAACCGGCCACGCCGGTCGGTGTCGTACGCAACGCGTCGCGGGCCGACGAGTCGAGCAGGCTGACCACCCTGGGCGCGCTCGACCCGGCGTGGGTGGACATGATGACGGTCGTGACGGTGGGCAACACGGCGACCCGTGAGATCGCGGGACGCATGGTGACCCCACGCGGCTACCGCTGGCAGGACACCCGGCAGGAGGAGGCCCGGTGAACCGTGTGATCCACCCGATCGAGCAGGAGTCCTACAGGCGGCTGCGGGCCCGGCTGGACACCTCGCGCTTCCCGCCGCTGACCCGGTCCGTGGTGGAGCGGGTCATCCACTCGGCCGCCGACCTGGGGTACGCGGACGACCTCGTCCTGGCCGAAGAGGACCTGGTGCGGGCGCACGCCGCGCTGCACGCCGGGGCGCCGGTCGTCGTGGACGTGGAGATGGTCGCGGCCGGCATCACCCGCCGCGAGACCGTCTGCCGACTGCGGGACGCCGAGTCCGGGCCGGGGCTGACCCGTTCGGCGCACGCGGTCCGGCTGGCGTACGAGGACGTCGGCCCCGGGGCGCTCTGGGTGATCGGCTGCGCGCCGACCGCGCTGGAGGAACTGCTGACGCTGGACGCCTCCCCCGCGCTGGTCATCGGCCTGCCCGTCGGCTTCGTCGGCGCGGCCGAGTCCAAGGCCGCGTTGCGCGCGAGCGGGCTGCCCGCCGTCAGCAACGTCTCCGAGAAGGGCGGTTCGGCGGTGGCCGCCGCCGCCCTCAACGCCCTTCTGTACCACCCGACTTCACCGACCGAGGAGATTCAGTGACCACCCCGCCGCCCGCTCTGCTCATCGCCGGCCACGGCACCCGGGACGAGGCCGGAGCCGAGGCGTTCCGGTCCTTCGTACGGGAGTTGGGGGACCGCCACCCCGAACTGCCCGTGGCGGGCGGTTTCATCGAGCTGTCCCGGCCGCCGCTGGGCGAGGCCGTGACCGAGCTGGTGGAGCGGGGCGTGCGCCGGTTCGCCGCCGTGCCGCTGATGCTGGTGTCCGCGGGACACGCCAAGGGTGACATCCCGGCGGCGCTGGCCCGCGAGCAGGAACGGCACCCGGGCGTCTCGTATGCCTACGGCCGCCCGCTGGGCCCTCATCCGGCGCTGCTGGATGTGTTGGAGCGGCGGCTCGACGAGGCCCTGGGGGGTGCCGCCCGCACGCCCGCCGACCGGGCCGATGTGACCGTGCTGCTGGTCGGCCGGGGCTCCACCGACCCGGACGCCAACGCCGAGGTGCACAAGGCGGCGCGGCTGCTGTGGGAGGGACGCGGGTACGCGGGCGTGGAGACGGCGTTCGTGTCGCTGGCGGCGCCGGATGTGCCGAGCGGCCTCGACCGGTGCGTCCGGCTGGGGGCCCGCCGGATCGTGGTCCTGCCGTACTTCCTGTTCACCGGCGTCCTCCCGGAGCGGGTGCGGCAGCAGGCCGCGGGCTGGGCCGCCGCGCACCCGGACCGGGACGTGCGCTGCGCGGACGTGATCGGGCCGGAACCGGAACTGCTCGACCTGGTGATGGAGCGGTACGCGGAGGCCGTCCAGGGCGATCTGCGGATGAACTGCGACTCATGTGTGTACCGGATCGCGCTGCCGGGCTTTGAAGACAAGGTGGGCCTGCCGCAGCAGCCGCACTTCCACCCGGACGACGACGGGCACCACCACGACGGACACCACCAGGAGGGGCATCAGCACGACGGGCACCACCACGGATCCCAGCACGGGCATCAGCACGGCGGTCACGCCCATGCCCGTTGAGGACGGCGCCGGACCCGATCTGCGCCACCACGGCGACGCCGAGGTCCGGGACGACGGGTCGACGCTGGTCGACCTCGCGGTCAACGTCCGCGCCGGCACCCCGCCGGACTGGCTGCGGGAGCGGATCGCCGAGTCACTGACCGGACTCGCGGCCTACCCGGACGGGCGGGCCGCGCGGGCGGCGGTGGCGGCGCGGCACGGGGTCGGGGCGGAGCGGGTGCTGCTGACGGCCGGTGCGGCCGAGGCGTTCGTGCTGCTCGCCCGCGCTCTGAAGGTGCGTCGGCCGGTGGTGGTGCACCCGCAGTTCACGGAGCCGGAGGCGGCGCTGCGCGACGCGGGGCACACGGTGGGCCGGGTCCTGCTGCGCGCCGAGGACGGCTTCCGGCTGGATCCGGCGGCCGTCCCCGAGGAGGCCGACCTGGTGGTGATCGGCAATCCGACGAACCCCACCTCGGTGCTGCACCCGGCCGCGACGCTCGCCCGACTCGCCCGTCCCGGGCGGACGCTGGTGGTGGACGAGGCGTTCATGGACGCGGTGCCGGGTGAGCGCGAGGCGCTGGCCGACCGGACGGATGTGCCCGGACTTGTCGTGCTGCGCAGCCTGACGAAGACCTGGGGCCTGGCCGGGCTGCGCATCGGCTATCTCCTGGCGGCCCGGGAGACCGTCGCGGAACTGGCGCGGGCCCAGCCGCTGTGGCCGGTGTCCACGCCTGCGCTGGCCGCGGCGCGGGCGTGTGTGTCGCCAAGGGCCCTGGCGGAGGCGGCGCACGCGGCCCAGCGCATCGCGGCCGACCGGGCCCACCTGGTGGCGGGCCTGTCCGCGTTGGGCGCGCGCGGGGTGCGGGTGACGGAACCGGCCGAAGGCCCGTTCGTCCTGGTCCGCGTGGCGGATGCAGCCGGGGTGCGGCGGCGGCTGCGCGACCTCGGCTACGCCGTGCGCCGCGGGGACACCTTCCCGGGGCTCGGCGCGGACTGGGTCCGGGTGGCGGTGCGCGACCGGGCCACCACGGACGGCCTGCTGCGCGCCCTGGACTCCGCGCTGCCCGGTCCGGCCGACCCCCCGACCGGACCGGACCCGGCCTGACCCCTCGTGTCCGCCCCGGACTGACCCTCGGGGCCCGCCCCAGACTGACCCCGCGGGGTCGCCCCGGCCCCGGACTTACACCTCGGGGCCTGCCCTTCCCCGCACGGGACCGCCGAGAGGTGTCCTCCCGTGGGCGAGGCCACCGGGGCACACGGTTGTCTGACCCCGGCGGCCGACTCCGGCTCGGATTCCCGGCCCGGCTCGGGTCCCCGGTCCGGTTCGGTCCGGGTTCCGGTCCGGTTCGGTCCGGGTTTCGGTCCGGTTCGGTCCGGGTTTCGGTCCGGTTCGGTCGCTCGCGCGGCGACACCGCCACCGTCCCGGAGCGGGACCAGCCGTAGGCGTACCGTTCCTGGACAGTGAGCGGGAGTCAGTCCGCGCACTGGCACGCCCCGAACGGTCTTGGGCGCACTGGTCGTCCGCTTTCGCATCCCGGGCGGCGACACGGATCGCGTCCGTGGTCCGAGCCGGACGGGCGGAGCCCCTCACGACCTGGCCGTGGCTGCGGCCAGAGGCGACGGGGAGGCCCTGAACCATCTCTCCGGTGATACAGGGGCCCCGCACGCCGGCACCGCACCCGGCGTCCCAGATCGCACTACGGCACTACCCCGGCCCAGACTGCGCGCCGCAAGCCCGTGAACCGACGATCACACGATCGAAGTAAACCACCCTCGTACACGCTCACCAGCGAGCAGTTGCCCACCCCCTCCCCCGGGGCGGCCGACCCGGGGGAGGCGCGTCGGACGGTCAGCTCCGGCGGCGGCGTGCCAGGGCCACCGCGCCGCCGCCCGCCAGGACGAACGCGAGCGCGCCGCCCGCGATGTACGGCGTCGCCGAACTCCCGCCGGTCTCCGCGAGGTCGGCCTTCGCCGCGGCGCCCTGGGGCTTCACCTCCGACGCAGCCTGGGCCGGGTCGGCGGGCTTCGCCGGGTCCGCGGGCTTGGCCGGATCGGCGGGCTTCGCCGGATCGGCGGGCTTCGCCGGATCGGTGGGCTTGGCGGGTGCGTCGGGCGTCTCGCAGGTCGCCTTGGCGAGGGTGACGGTCCCCTCGACCTCGGCCACGTTCAGCTTCAACGGGTTGACCGAGACCTTCAGTTCGAGCGCGGTGGCGGCGGCCGTGCGGGACGTGGTCTCCCGCTTCGACAGGTCGAGGCGCACCTCGCCGACCCCGGGCACCCGGACCTCGGTCGGGCCGCCCGCGCTGAGCGTGACCCGCTTGCCGAGCGCCGTCACCGCGCCCAGCACATTGGCGGAGGCGATGGGCTGCTTCCCGGCCTCGCAGGTCGCCTTGGAGGTGACGCCGTCGATCTCGACGAGGGACAGCAGGGGCAGGCCGGGGACATGCAGCCTGGCGTGGGCGAGCCGCACGAAGCCCTCGGCGCGGCCGTCGGCCACGGTGGCCTTGGCGGTGGCCACGTCCGCGCCGAGCACGGTGAACGGATTGCCGCCGTCCACGCCGTCGAGCCGGGCGGACAGCGCCGTTCTGTCGGCGCTCTGCGGTGCCTGCACCTCGTTGAGGGAGACCGCGAGCGGGACGTTCACGGTCTTGTTGAGCAGGGACACATCGAGCCCGGTGCGCAGGACGACGGCACCGGCGCGACCCTGGTCGGAGGTCGCGTGCGCGGCGCTCGCGCCGGCCAGCGCCGCCGGGCCCGCGGCGAGGGCCGTGGCCGCCGCTAAGGCGGCCAGACGGCGTGCGGACATACGGAAGTCATTGCTGTTCAAGGCGGTGGGACCCCCCAGTGGAATGTGCTTGGGACCCGGCCAGAATTACGCACTGTGGGTGAACAGTCAGCGATCCTCAGTTACTTCACTCGTTCGTGGACTTTCCGCGCACACCTTCGAATCCCACTGCACAGGTGTTCCTGTTCCCCGCGTTCACCTATCCGACGACCCGACCCCGCAGCACCACCCGCCGCGGTGCGGCCAGCACCCGTACGTCCGCCCGCGGATCCGCCTCGTACACGACCAGGTCGGCGGGCGCGCCCTCGGCCAGTCCGGGCCGGCCGAGCCAGGCGCGGGCGCCCCAACTGGTCGCCGACAGCGCGTCGACCGGCGGGATGCCCGCGGCGACCAGTTCGGCGACCTCGGCCGCGACCAGGCCGTGCGCCAGCGAACCCCCGGCGTCCGTGCCGACGTACACCGGGATGCCGGCGTCATGGGCGCCGCGCACCGTGTCGTAGCGCCGCTCGTACAGCCGCCGCATATGCGCCGACCAGCGCGGGTACTTGGTGTCGGCGCCGGCGGCGAGCCGGGGGAACGTCGCGATGTTGACGAGGGTCGGGACGATCGCCACGCCGCGCTCGGCGAACAGCGGGATCAGGTCCTCGGTCAGTCCCGTGGCGTGCTCGATGCAGTCGATGCCCGCCTCGACCAGGTCGCGCAGGGAGCTTTCGGCGAAGCAGTGCGCGGTGACCCGGGCGCCGAGGCGGTGGGCCTCGGCGATCGCCGCCCGCACGGCCTCGCGCGGCCAGCAGGCGGCCAGGTCGCCGAGGTCGCGGTCGATCCAGTCGCCGACCAGCTTGACCCAGCCGTCGCCGCGCCGCGCCTCCTGGGCGACGTGGGCGACGAGTTCGTCCGGCTCGATCTCATGGGCGAAGTCGCGGATGTACCGGCGGGTACGCGCGATGTGCCGGCCGGCCCGGATGATCCTCGGGAGGTCCTCGCGCTCGTCGACCCAGCGGGTGTCCGAGGGCGAGCCCGCGTCGCGGACCAGCAGGGTGCCCGCCTCCCGGTCGGTCAGCGCCTGCTTCTCGGCGGCGTCCGCGTCGACCGGCCCCTGGGTGCCGAGGCCCACGTGGCAGTGGGCGTCGACCAGGCCGGGCAGCACCCACCCGGTCACGGACGTCACGTCGCGGGCGCCGACCGGACGGTCGTAGCAGATCCGCCCACCGACGACCCACAGTTCATCGCGGACCTCGTCCGGACCGACGAGGACCCGCCCCTTCACATGCAGCACCGCGCGATCGCTCATGTACGGCACCTTAGTGAGCCGCCGGTCCCCATGGCCCACCCGGTCGGGGCTCACTTTCCCTCGCAGGAGACAAGCGGGTCCGGCGGCCGGGGAGCGTGTTCACCGGACCTCCTGTGGAGGGAGTGCGGCTTCCGGAAAGGCGGCGTCCGATGACGGCGTCCGACAACGGCATCCGACAACGGCGTCCGATAACAAGAGCCCATCGACAACAAGGGCCCATCGCGGTCTCCCCCCAAGCAATCCCATGCCCCCAGGGGGCCTCTGACCTGAGAAGCCACCGGTCACAGGTGGGATGCGGGGGCCGGTTACGCTCGTCGGGATCGACCCCTCGTGAGTGAAGAGAGCACCGCCGTGACCCACCCCTTCCTCGATCTGCCCCCGCTGACCGCCGCGCAGTTCGCCGCCGTCGAGGACCGGGTGGCCCGGCTGCTCGACACCCGGCAGGATGTCGTGATCATGCAGGGCGAGGCGCTGCTGCCGCTGGAGGGCGCGATCCGAGGGACGGCGGGTCCCGGCACCACCGCGCTGAACGTGATCACGGGACCGTACGGCCAGACCTTCGGGAACTGGCTGCGGGACTGCGGCGCGACGGTGGTCGATCTGTCGGTGCCGTTCCACACGGCGGCCACCGCGGACGGGATCCGGGCGGCCCTCGCCGAGCACCCGGAGATCGACTTCGTCTCCCTGGTGCACGCGGAGGCGGCGACCGGGAACACCAACCCGGTCGCGGAGATCGGCGAGGTGGTGCGGGCGCACGGCGCGCTGTTCTATCTGGACGCGGTGGCCTCCGTCGGCGCCGAGCCGGTGCTGCCGGACGCCTGGGGCGTGGACCTGTGCGTGATCGGCGCGCAGAAGGCGATGGGCGGCCCGGCGGGGGTGTCGGCGGTATCGGTGAGCGAGCGGGCCTGGACCCGGATGGCGGCGAACCCGCGTGCCCCGCGCCGCTCCTACCTCTCCCTGCTCGACTGGAAGGAGCGCTGGATCGACGCGGGCCGGACCGCGCTGCCGCACGCGCCGGCGCAGCTGGAGATGCTGGCGCTTCAGGCGTGTGTGGAGCGGATCGAGAGCGTGGGCCTGGACGCGCTGATGGCCCGGCACCGCAGCGCCGCGCTGGCCACGCGGGCGGGCGCGCTGGCGCTGGGCGGGGGTCTGGAGCCGTATGTGTACGAGGCCAAGGACGCGGCACCGGTGGCCACGACCCTGCGGGTGCCGCCGGGGGTGATCGCGTCGGAGCTGGTCGACCGGGCGCTGGCGAGTGACCCCGCGCTGCCGCTGGCCGCGGGGGGCAGCGCGCTGGCCAAGGAGATGATCCGGGTCAACCACTACGGGGCGGACGCGACGGTGGGGGCGGTGCGCGGCTCCCTGGCGGCGCTGGGTGCGGCCCTCTCCGAGCAGGGGCTGACCGTGGACCTGGCGGACGCCCACCGTGCCGCCGAGTCCGTATACCGGTGACCGCGGACATCCTTCATCTCATCGGGCGTGTGACCGGGACCTGAAGTTCTCGATAATTCGCCTCCTTATTTTCGGATAGCTTTCCCGAGTTCTTCTGCCCGCTTTTTCCAAGGCTAAACAAGAAGTTTTTCGCGCGAGTTTCACCCGTGTGACACATTCCACAACCGGATCCATTTGCACCTTTTGATGCAGGTCAAAGCGCTACATATCGACCTGCTTGTGAAGCGATACCCACACGCAACCGTGCATTATTGAATTCCGCTCGCTAAATTCAATACGCATGACTGCCGCACAAGCAGACCTACTCATCGACCGTCCAGCGGTGACGGACGGCACCAATCTTTGGCGTATCGCCAAGGACTCCGGAACCCTCGATCTGAACTCCGCGTACAGCTATCTGCTGTGGTGCCGCGACTTCGCGGGCACCTCGGCGGTGGCCCGCGGAGCGGACGGGGCGCCCGTCGGTTTCGTCACCGGGTACGTACGGCCCGAGCGCCCGCGGACCCTGCTCGTGTGGCAGGTCGCGGTGGAGGCGGCCTACCGCGGCCACGGTGTGGCGGCCGCGCTGCTCGACGGGCTGACCGCGCGGCTCGGCGCCGGGCACGGCATCACCTCCGTCGAGACGACCATCACCCCCGGCAACACCGCCTCCGAGCGCCTCTTCACCTCGTACGCCGCCCGGCACGGTGCCCAAGTCACCCACGAGGTGCTGTTCGATTCCGGGCTGTTCCCGGACGGCCCGCACCAGCCGGAGGTCCTGTACCGGATCGGCCCGCTCACCCCCCACTCGTCGCACTGAGGAGCGATCACGTGACCATCACCCAGCCCGATCTGAGCGTCTTCGAGACCCTGGAGTCCGAGGTGCGCAGCTACTGCCGCGGCTGGCCCACCGTCTTCGACCGTGCCCAGGGCAGCCTGATGTACGACGAGGACGGGCACCGGTACCTCGACTTCTTCGCCGGCGCGGGCTCACTCAACTACGGCCACAACAACCCCGTACTCAAACGGGCGTTGATCGACTATCTGATGCGGGACGGGGTCACCCACGGCCTGGACATGTCCACCACGGCCAAACGGTCGTTCCTGCAGACCTTCCAGGACCTGGTGCTGCGCCCCCGGGACCTGCCGTACAAGGTGATGTTCCCGGGCCCGACCGGCACCAACGCGGTCGAGTCCGCGCTGAAGCTGGCGCGGAAGGTGAAGGGACGCGAGGCGATCGTGTCGTTCACCAACGCCTTCCACGGCATGTCCCTCGGTTCGCTGGCCGTCACCGGCAACGCCTTCAAACGGGCCGGGGCCGGGATCCCGCTGGTGCACGGCACGCCGATGCCCTTCGACCACTACCTGGACGGACGGGTCCCCGACTTCCTCTGGTTCGAGCGGCTCCTCGGCGACCAGGGCTCCGGGCTCAACCAGCCCGCCGCGGTGATCGTCGAGACCGTGCAGGGCGAGGGCGGCATCAACGTGGCCCGGCCCGAATGGCTGCGCGAGCTGGCCGAGTTGTGCGCGCGCCGCGACATGCTGCTGATCGTCGACGACATCCAGATGGGCTGCGGCCGCACCGGTGCCTTCTTCTCCTTCGAGGAGGCCGGCATCGTGCCCGACATCGTCACCGTGTCGAAGTCCATCAGCGGCTACGGACTGCCCATGTCGCTGTGCCTGTTCAGGCCGGAGCTGGACATCTGGGAGCCGGGCGAGCACAACGGCACCTTCCGCGGCAACAACCCCGCGTTCGTCACCGCCACCGCGGCCCTGGAGACCTACTGGGCCGATGGCCCCGTCATGGAGAAACAGACCCGGGCCCGGGGCGAGCGGATCGAGCGGGGACTGATCGCCGTCACCGAGGAGAACCTCGCCGATGTGAAGGAGTACCGGGGTCGCGGGCTCGTGTGGGGCCTGGAGTTCCACGACAAGGGGCGCGCGGACCGGGTGGCCCGGCGCGCCTTCGAACTCGGGCTGCTCATCGAGACGTCCGGCCCGGAGAGCGAGGTCGTCAAGCTGCTGCCCGCGCTCACCGTCACCCCGGACGAGCTGGACGAGGGGCTGAGCATCCTCGCCCGCGCCGTACGGGAGACCGTCTGACCCCTCCGGCATCGTCCGGCGCCGTCGCACCACGACACTTCACTTCCACCAAGGAGGCTGTGCACCACCGTGATCGTCCGTTCGTTCAAGGAGATCGAAGGCACCGACCGTCATGTGAAGGCGGCATCCGGCACCTGGGAGAGCAAGCGGATCGTGCTCGCCAAGGAGCGGGTCGGCTTCTCCGTCCACGAGACCGTCCTGTACGCCGGCACCGAGACGTCGATGTGGTACGCCAACCACATCGAGGCCGTCGTCTGCGTCGAGGGCGCGGCCGAACTCACCGACCACGAGACCGGGAAGACGTACTCGATCGCTCCCGGCACCATGTACCTCCTCGACGGGCACGAGCGGCACACGCTCCGCGTCCAGGAGGACTTCCGCTGCATCTGTGTGTTCAACCCGCCCGTGACCGGACGGGAGGACCACGACGAGAACGGCGTCTATCCCCTGCTCACCGAGCCCGAGGAGGTCTGAGCACATGACGGTCACCGACCTCTACCCCAGCCGCGGCGCCACCGAGGTGTCCCAGCCGCGCCAGGACCCGGTCGTCTGGGGCTCCCCCGACGCGCCGGGCCCCGTCCCGGCCGCCGATCTGCGGGCGTACGACCGCGACGGCTTCCTCACCGTCGAGCAGTTGATCGACGACGCCGAGGTCGACCGCTACCGGCGGGAGCTGGACCGGCTGATCGCCGACCCGGCGGTCCGCGCCGACGAGCGGGCGATCGTGGAGCCGAAGTCGAAGGAGATCCGCTCCGTCTTCGAGGTCCACCGGATCAGCGAGGTGTTCGCGGGGCTCGTCCGCGACGAGCGGGTGGTCGGACGGGCCCGGCAGATCCTCGGCTCGGACGTGTACGTCCACCAGTCCCGGATCAACGTCAAGCCGGGCTTCGGCGCCAGCGGCTTCTACTGGCACTCGGACTTCGAGACCTGGCACGCGGAGGACGGGCTGCCGCGCATGCGGACGGTGTCCGTGTCGATCGCGCTGACCGAGAACCGCGACACCAACGGCGGGCTCATGATCATGCCGGGCTCGCACCGCACGTTCCTCGGGTGTGCGGGAGCCACACCCGAGGACAACTACAAGAAGTCGCTGCAGATGCAGGACGCGGGCACGCCGTCCGACGAGGCGCTGACCGCCCTGGCGGGCGCGCACGGCATCCGGCTGTTCACCGGCCGCGCGGGCTCCGCGACCTGGTTCGACTGCAACTGCATGCACGGCTCGGGCGACAACATCACCCCGTTCCCGCGCAGCAACGTCTTCATCGTGTTCAACAGCGTGGAGAACACGGCGGTCGAACCCTTCGCGGCCCCGGTACGACGCCCGGAGTTCATCGGCGCACGGGACTTCACACCGATCCGCTGAGCCAGTCCCCCAGCCGACCAGGCAAGCCAGCACCGCATGCCAGGCCCGTGATGTGCGGCACTCCCACACGCACGGCCCGGCATGCCCGCACCCATGAAGCAGTCGGACCCGCCTCCCTCGGAAGGAGCGCGGATCCGACTGCTCACGGCTGTCACCGACCCGCTGCAGACGGCGAAGGAGACACCGCCCACGAGGGCCACCGACTACCTGCGCACCGTAGATTGATCACCTCACGTCGCGGGAGGAAGGGAGCGTAATGACGCTGCGGATCGAGCCCATCGGCAACGTCGTCGGCGGTCGCACGGAGGTCGCCGACGACTACTGGGGTGACGTCGCGTCCATCATCCGTCTGGACCCGAAGTTCCCCCTTGACGTGGTGAAGGGCCTGGAGGAGTTCTCGCACCTGGTCGTGACCTGGCACTTCAGCAAGGCGTCCCCGGATGACGTCGCCCTGCACGCGCGCAGCCCTCGCAACGACCCCCGCTGGGCGCCCTCGGGCACCTTCGCGCACCGTAACCATCGGCGACCGAACCAGCTCGCCACCAGTTTTCCGCGCCTGCTCAAGGTCGAGGGTCTGGACCTGTGTGTGGCCGACTTCGACGCGGTCGACGGAACCCCTGTCTACGACCTGGCGCCGTACTTCACTGAGATGGGGCCCCGCGGCGAGATCCAAGAGCCCGCCTGGCCGGGAGAGATGCTCAGGGAATACTGGGCCGCGCCGAAGAACTGATGGAAGGCACCGGTCAATTGGGGTGGTCGGAGAGTACGTCCAGCAGGCGGTCGACGTCCCCGGGGGTGTTGTACAGGTGGAAGGAGGCCCGCAGATGGCCCGCGCGGTCGGAGGTCTCGATGCCCGCGCGGGCCAGTTCGGGGCGGCGGTGGCCGAGGCCCGGGACGGAGACGATCGCCGAGCCGGGTGCGGGCAGGGCCTCGTGGCCGAGCCCGGTGAGTCCGGCGCGGAAGCGGTCGGCGAGGGCCAGGTCGTGGGCGTGTACGGCGGCCACGCCGATCTCCTCGATCAGCGCGAGCGAGGGGCGCAGCCCGGCGTAGCTGAACAGGGCCGGGCTCACGTCGAACCGCCGGGCCGAGTGGGCGAGTTGCTCGATGGGCCCGTAGCAGCTCTCCCAGGGTTTCTCCGCCGCGGCCCAGCCGGCCAGCACCGGCGTCAGCGCGCCGTAGTCCTCCGGTACGACGAGGAAGGCCGCGCCGTGCGGGCCGAGCAGCCACTTGTAGGTGGTGGAGACGGTGAAGTCGAACGCGTCGGCGTCCATCGGCAGCCAGCCGGCCGCCTGTGAGAAGTCGACGTAGGTGCGGGCACCGTGGGTCGCCGCCGCGGCGCGCAGCGCGGGCAGGTCGGCGACCCGGCCGTCCGCGGACTGCGCGGCGCTGACCGCGATCAGCGCGGTGCCCGGCCGGACGGAGTCGGCGAGCCGCTCCAGCGGGACGGCCCGCACCTTGAGGTCGCCACGCATATGGAACGGGTTCACCACGGAGGTGAAGTCGGCCTGGGCGGTGAGGACTTCGGCACCGGCGGGCAGTGAGAGGGCGACGAGGCCGGTGTGCGCGGCGACGGAGGGGCCCGCCGCCACCCGGGTGACCGGGACGCCGGCCAGCCGGGCGAAGGACGCCCGGGCCAGCTCGACGTCCTCGGACAGCGGGTCCAGCGGGCTGCCCGTGGCCCGGAGCGCCACCGCCTCGTGCAGCGCGGCGACGGACCGGGCCGGGAGCAGTCCGCTGCTCGCGGTGTTGAGGAAGGTGTTCTTCGGGGCGAACTCGGCGCGGACGACGCTCTCGAAGGTCTCCATGGGTCCACTGTGCGACCGCGTGAAGTCACCGTCCATTGCGGATGGTTAAGGGGTTCCCCTCAGCGGTGCTTATACGTCCGCCCCGACCTGCGGTTTCTCAGTTCTGCGGCACCGCGCACCCGTCCGGGGCACAGGCGTGGGCGGCACTTTGGTCGATCAGCTTCAGCGGGGAGCGCTCGCCCCACGCCTGGGTGAGGGCCTCGGTGAAGACCTCGGCGGGCTGGGCGCCGGAGACGCCGTACTTACGATCGAGGACGAAGAAGGGCACACCGTTCGCGCCGAGCTGTGCGGCCTCGCGCTCGTCGGCGCGGACCTCGTCGGCGTACGCGGCCGGGTCCGCGAGCACCGCGCGGGCGGCGTCGGCGTCGAGTCCGGCCTCGGCGGCCAGCCGCACCAGCCGCTCCTCGCCCTCGGTGAAGACGGAGCGCTCCTCGGCGAAGTTGGCCCGGTACAGGATCTGGATCAGTTCGTCCTGGCGGCCGTTCTCCTTGGCGAAGTGCAACAGGCGGTGCAGGTCGAAGGTGTTGCCGTGGTCGCGACCGCGGGTGCGGTAGTCCAGGCCCTCGGCGGCGGCCTGCGCGGCGAGGTTGTCCTCCCCGGCCTGGGCCTGCGCCTCGCTCATGCCGTACTTCTGGGCGAGCATCGTCAGCACCGGCTGGACGTCGCCCTTGGCGCGGCCGGGGTCCAGCTCGAAGGAGCGGTGCACCACCTCGACGCCGTCGCGGTGCGGGAAGGCCGCAAGCGCCTTCTCGAAGCGGGCCTTGCCCACATAACACCAGGGGCAGGCGATGTCGCTCCAGATCTCGACGCGCATGTTCTCGGCTCTCTCCAGGTGCGGCGGCGCGGAGACGATCCCCGCCTCCGGCGGCGCGGAGACAGTCCCCGCGTTTTGGCTGAACGTTCAAGCAGTCTGTTTCATTCCCCGGTCCGCCGGCCTGTCGGGAGGGGGGTCCGCCGCACCGGGTGCGGGCGGGCCCGCGCGGTCAGCTGCCGTCTCGTAGATCGCTCGGCCAGACGGGCCGGAACTCGATGTGGTCGTAGGTCACGACGCACCCCTCCCCCATCGGCGACTGGGTCAGGAAGCCGACGAGGGCGGCGTCCGTCTCCTTCTCCCCGCCCAGCGTGAACAGTCGTACGAAGGTCCAGCGCTCGCCGTCGCGGGAGGCGTGGAAGGCGAAGGCGCGGCCGGTGCGGCTGATCCGCAGCCATACGGAACTGCCGTCCACGGTGAAGGAGTTGGCGTCGTCGGAGTGACCGCGGGTGACCACCGTGCAGACGGTGGGCAGGTCCGGGGAGTACTCCAGGCAGAGCTTGGCCCAGGCCCGGTCGCCGACGTGGACGTAGAGCACACCGGCGTCGAAGGCGGCCCGGAACCCCACGGTGACCCGGGCGATCAGCTGGAAGTCCCCCTCCGGCGCCCCCAGCAGCCGGGGCGCGTCGGAGGCCGGGTCCAGGGCCTGGCCGGTCGGCGGCACGAAGCGGTCCTGCCGGGGACCGGCCCACCCGGTGAGCACGCCGTCCTCGTAGGACCAGTGGCCGTCGGGTCCGTAGGTACGCAGGGGGAAGGGCAGTTCGGGAAGTTCCAGGTCCATCGGCCGATTCTCGCAGGCGTCGGCCGCGGTCGCCCGAGGGGCGTGGGAAACCGCGCGGCAAGACGCGACGCTCGCCCGGCCGCCGGACTCCCCGCGCCCCTGCGGGTCTCCGTCGAACTCCCCGCGCCCCTGCGGCCTACCGCTCCAGGGCTCCGTTGAACCGGCGGGGCAGCCCCAGCGGGTTGTCGTCCCGCAGCTCCGGCGGGAGCAGGGCCGCCGGGGTGTTCTGGTAGACGACCGGCCGCAGCCAGCGCTCGATCGCCGTGCCGCCCACGGAGGTCGAGGTGGAGGTCGTCGCCGGGTACGGGCCGCCGTGGTGCTGCGCGGGCGCCACCGCGACCCCCGTCGGCCAGCCGTCGACCAGGACGCGCCCGGCCAGCGGGGTCAGCTCGGCCAGGATCTCGGCGCCGCGGCCGGCGCCCGCCGCCTCCTCGGCGGACAGCTGCACGGTCGCGGTGAGGTTGCCGGGCAGGCGGGACAGCACGGCGCGGACCTCCGCCTCGTCCTCGTAGCGGGCCACGACCGTCACCGGTCCGAAGCACTCCTCCAGGAGCAGGTCGTACGCCCCTTCCTCGGCCAGCTTGGCGGCCGGCACCGTGAGAAAGCCCGCGCTCACCGTGTGCTCGCCGGCCGCGCCCGGGGTGACCGGGGAGTCCACGCCGTCGAGTCCGGCACGTTCGGCGACCCCGGCGATGAAGTTGTCCCGCATACGGTGGTCCAGCAGGACCCCGGCCTCGGTGCCGCGCACGGCGTCGGCCAGGGACTTCACCAGCCGGTCGCCCGCCGCGCCCGAGGGCGCGAGCACCAGGCCCGGCTTCACACAGAACTGGCCGACGCCGAGGGTCATCGACCCGGCGAGTCCGGTGCCGATCGCCTCGGCGCGCTCGGCGGCGGCGGCCTCCGTGACGACGACCGGGTTCAGGGAGCCCAACTCGCCGTGGAAGGGGATCGGGACCGGCCGGGCGGCCGCCGCGTCGAACAAGGCACGGCCGCCGCGCACGGAACCGGTGAACCCGGCCGCCGCGACCAGCGGGTGCCCGATCAGTTCGAGGCCCGCCTCGAAGCCGTGCACCAGGCCGACGACACCCGCGGGGATGCCGTGCTCGGCGGCGGCGCGCCGCAGCGCGTCGGCGACCAGTTCGGACAGGGCCGGGTGGTCGGGGTGGGCCTTGACGACCACCGGGTTGCCCGCGGCCAGCGCGCTCGCGGTGTCGCCGCCGGCGACGGAGAAGGCGAAGGGGAAGTTGGACGCCGAGTAGACGGCGACGACGCCGAGCGGGACCTTGATACGGCGCAGATCCGGGACGGGCGGGGTGGCGGTGTCGTCGGGGTGGTTGACGATGACGTCGAGGAAGGCGCCCTCGTCGACACTGTCCGCGAAGGCGCGCAACTGGTAGGTGGTGCGGGCGAGTTCGCCGGTCAGCCGGACCGGGCCGAGCGCGGTTTCCGCGTCGGCGGCCTCGACGAGCCGGTCCCGGGCCGCGTCCAGGCCCGCCGCGGCCGAGCGCAGGAAGGCCGAGCGGACCGCGCGGTCGGCCAGTGAGCCGCGCGCGGCGTGGGCGGCTCGGACGGCGGCGTCGACCTCCCCGGCCGTGGCCTCCGTCGCAACCTGTGCACGCTGCTTCCCGGTACGCGGGTCGACACTCCAGACTGGTGCTGCTGCCACCGCGGGTCCCTCCACATAGATGGCCGACATATAGATGGCCGATATATCGATATACGGCCGGTGCATGACCGATGCATGGCCGGTGTATGGCCGCTTGCCCTGCCGCCGCGGTGCCGCGGATCCTGCCGCCGCACTGCCACGGTTCCCCACTCATCCACCAGCACTGTTCGATATGCTGAACGCCGTCTCTGGTGATGAATACACCGCGAGACTATATCTCCGGGTTCTCGTCGAACGAAGGGGTCAGGGCGATGGCGACAGCCGAGGCGGGTGGCGGGGCGCAGGTCAAGTCGGCGGTGCGGACCGTCGAACTGCTCGAGTACTTCGCCGGCCGGCCGGGAATGCACTCCCTCGCGGCCGTCCAGGAGGCCGTCGGGTACCCCAAGTCCAGCCTGTACATGCTGCTGCGCACGCTCGTGGAGCTGGGCTGGGTGGAGACGGACGCGACCGGCACACGTTACGGCATCGGGGTGCGGGCGCTGCTCGTGGGGACGTCGTACATCGACGGCGACGAGGTGGTGGCCGCGGCCCGCCCCACCCTGGACCGCCTGTCGGACGACACGACGGAGACCATCCACCTGGCCCGCCTGGACGGCACGAATGTCGTCTACCTGGCCACCCGCCAGTCGCAGCACTATCTGCGCCCGTTCACCCGGGTGGGCCGCCGGCTGCCCGCGCACTCCACCTCCCTCGGCAAGGCGCTGCTCGCCACCCACAGCGACGAGCAGGTGCGCAAGCTGCTCCCGCAGACCCTGCCCGCCCTGACCGAGCACACCATCACCGACCGGGAGCAGCTCATCGAGGAGCTGCACCAGATCCGGGAGCGGGGCTTCGCCGTCGACCGGGAGGAGAACACGCTCGGGCTGCGCTGCTTCGGCGTCGCCATCCCCTACCGCACCCCGGCCCGCGACGCGATCAGCTGCTCGGTGCCGGTGGCCCGGCTGACCCCCGCCCACGAACAGATGGTCAAGGACGCCCTGTTCGACGCCCGCGACCGGCTGACGCTGGCCACGCGCAGACTGTGACGGACGAGGGCCGTCTCCCCCGCGCGGCGGAGGCGGATCGTCGCGGCGCAGGAGGTGCCGGACCCGGCGGGTGCGGGAGCGTGGACCCATGACACCACCCCCGGCCTCCGCCGCCGTGCCCGCGCCCCGGGCCCCCGCCCCCGCCCGCGGCGTCGACCCGCGCCGCCGGCTGCTGCGGTCCGTCGCGATCGTGGCCTGTGTGCCGTACATCGGGCTCAAGGCCGCCTGGCTCGCGGGCAGCCGGATCGGCATACCGGAGGGCAGCTCCCTGCTGGAGCACCGCGCCGCGATGGCCGTCGCCAACGCGCTGAGCATGCTGCTGGACGCGGTCGTGATCGTGCTCGCGGTGGCGCTGACCCGGCCGCGGACGCGGACCGCACCCGCCTGGACCGCGGTGTTCCCCGTCTGGGTCGGCACCGGACTGCTCGCGCCGATCACGGCCGGATACCCGCTCCAACTGGTCGCCGACGCGCTCGGCGGAGGTGGCGGCGGGCCCGCGGATCCCGGGCGCCGGCCCTTCCTCGACGCATGGGTGTACGGGGTCGTCTACACCGGGTTCATCGTGCAGGGGCTCGCGCTCGGCGCGCTGTTCGCGCTGTACGCCCGCGACCGGTGGGGCCGGGTGTGGCGGGGCCGGATGGGCGATCTGCCGGCCGGGGTCACCGGGGCGGCGCAGCAGGCGTGCGCCCAGGGCGCGGCCCTCGCCGCGCTGCTCCCCCTCGGCGCCCATCTCGTCTGGCTGCTGGGCGGCACCGGCGGGCTCAATCCCGGCCGTGCCGCGGACCGCAGCAGTGACTTCTATGTGGTGGAGGCCGTGGGCATCGGCTTCCTCCTGGCCGCCGTCATCGGCGGCTGCCTGCTCGCCTTCCGGCGCGGCCGGACCCTGCCGGTCATGGTGCCGCTGGCCCTGGCCTGGATCGGTGCGGCCGCCGTGGCCTGCTGGGGCGGCTGGCTGTCACTGGCCCCGCTCGGCGGGGGCGCCGACCCCGCCGAGCTGCCGACGCAGCTGATGAACCTCACCTACGCCGGTCAGCTCGTCGTCGGCGTCCTGGTCGCGGCCCTCGGCATCCACTTCTGCGCCGAGCGGTCCGCCGAAGCCCCGAAGCGGCCACCGGCGTGAGGGAGTTCGCCCGGTCACTGTTCGGCCGCACCGCGCGCCGCCGCTGGATCCATCTGATCCTGGGCGGCGCGCTCGCCATGCCGTACGTCTACGTCGGCGCGGTGATCGTCGGCCCGCTCACCGGCTCACGCGACGTGTTCGCCGAACTGCCGCTGCAACTCGCCTCGTTCGCCCTGGGACTGCCGCTCGCCGCGCTCACCTCGCTGCCGTTTCCGCTGACCCGGCCGCTGGCGGCCGCCGCCGCGCGCGCCCTGTGCGCACTCCCGCCCGACGCACTCGACCACGGCCCCGCCCGGACCCCGGCCGCGCGGGCGCGCACGGCGGCCTGGTTCACCCTGCACCTCGGGTTCGGCGGGGCCGTCTCAGGGTTGTCCCTCGCCGTGCCGCCACTGGCGTTCGTGCTGATCGTGCTGCCCGTTCCCGCGGTGCTGCGCGACTCGCGACTAGGGCTGCCCGAAGTCCTCGGCAGGCCCTGGGCGTTGCCGCTCTGCCCGGTCGCCGGCGTCGCCCTGCTGCTTGCCCTCGCGGGCTGCGCCGCCGGGTGCGGCACGCTGCTCGCCCGGTGGGCGCCCGCGCTGCTCGGGCCCACGCCCGAGGACCGGCTCGCGGCGGCCGAGGCGCGCGCGGCCGACCTCGCCGTGCGCAACCGGCTCGCGCGCGAGCTGCACGACTCCGTCGGGCACGCGCTGAGCGCGGTCACCCTTCAGGCGGGCGCGGCCCGCCGGGTCCTGGACGCCGACCCGGAGTTCGTCCGCGAGGCACTCGCCGCCATCGAGGACACCGCCCGGCGCACGGTCGGCGAACTCGACGCCGTGCTCGGTGTGCTGCGGGACGGCGACCCGCCCGGCACGGCGCCCGCGCCGACCCTCGCGGCCGACCTCGACGGGCTGCTGCGCCGCACCCGGGCCGGTGGGCAGCGGGTGACGGCCGCCGTCGACGCCGACCCCGCCACGCTGCCGCCGCTCGTCTCCCGCGAGGCGTACCGGATCGTGCAGGAGGGGCTGAGCAACGCCCTCAGACACGCGGCGGGTGAACCGGTCGCCCTGCGCATCGGTGCCGCCGACGGACGGTTGGAGATCACCGTGGAGAACCCCCTGGGCACCGCCGACGCCTCCCGTCCCGCCGATGTTTCCCGTCCCAGCGGCGCCTCCCGTCCCGGCGACGCTTCCCGTCCCACCGACGCCTCCGGTCCCGCCGATGTCTCCCGTCCCGGCGGCGGGCACGGCCTGCGTGGCATCGCCGACCGGGTGCGGCTGCTCGGCGGGGAGTGCCGGGCGGGCGCGTCCGGCGGAGTGTGGCGGCTGCACGTACGACTGCCGTGGAAGGGACACGTATGACATCACCGCCGCCGCCGACAACACCGCGGACACCACCGTCGGCACCGCCGCCGATCCGCATCGTCGTCGCGGACGACGAGCGCATGGTCCGCACCGCCCTACGCGCCATCCTCTCCGCCGAACCGGACCTGACGGTCGTCGGCGAGGCGGCGACCGGCACCGAGGCCGTGTCGGTCGTGCGGGAGCTACGGCCCGATGTGGTGCTGATGGACGTGCGCATGCCCGAGATGGACGGGATCCGGGCCACCGAGCGCATCCTGGCCGCGCCCGACGCGCCGCCGCGCGTCGTGGTCGTGACCACCTTCGAGAACGACGCGTATGTGTACGACGCCCTGCGCGCCGGGGCCGCCGGGTTCCTGCTGAAGCGGGCCGACGCCGACACCCTCGTACAGGCGGTGCGGCTCGTCGCGCGCAGCGACAGCCTGCTGTTCCCGTCGGCCGTGCGGAGCCTCGCCGCCGAGCACGCGCGCGCGTACCCGGCTCCCCCGGACTGGGTGACAAGGCTCACGGGCCGCGAGCGCGAGGTGCTGCGGCATTTGGCAGGCGGGCTGACCAACGCGGAGATCGCGCGCCGGATGGAGGTGGGGCCCGCCACGGTGAAGACACATGTGGCGGCGGTCCTGGCCAAGACGGGGACCCGGGACCGCACCCAGGCGGTGATCGCCGCGTACGAAGCGGGTTTCCTGAGCACACGATGAGAAAACGGGGCCGACGGGAACGTTTCCCGCCGTTCCCTCGCCCTTGTGACCGAATTGGCTTCCTCCCCCGCCTAAAGGCGGGGGATTCCGGCGGTCGCCCGCCGGATTTCCTGCTTCACCGACGGCTGCCCCGTCCGGGAGGACTCCCGTTGGGGTCTTACACCGTCTCCACAGGCAGACGCCGCCAGCCCGGCGGCCAGAATGTTCTTCGCGGCGTTCACGTCACGGTCGTGCGTGGTCCCGCAGTCGCATGTCCACTCGCGGACGTTCAGCGGCATCTTCGCCGCGACCGTGCCGCAGGTCCCGCACAGCCTGCTGCTGGGGAACCAGCGGTCGATCACCACGAGTTCGCGCCCGTACCAGGCGCACTTGTACTCCAGCATGGAGCGCAGTTCCGTCCACGACGCATCGGAGATGGCGCGCGCGAGCCTGCCGTTCTTCAGCAGGTTGCGGACGGTGAGGTCCTCGATCACAACCGTTTGGTTCTCACGGACGAGTCGAGTCGAGAGCTTGTGCAGGAAGT
>NZ_JBSGBN010000161.1:0-20872 GCF_053601275.1 Streptomyces sp. NPDC004752
GCACACCCAGGCGCGCGCCGGCCCCCCCACCGCGGGGGGGGCGGGCGCCTTGCGCGGCGGCTTCATTTTATACCGCTCCACGCCGGGCGGCGGTGGGGGGGCCTCCCCCCCCGGCCCCCCCCGCACCCCCGCGGATCGCGGCCGTGGGCCACACACCCCGGCCGTGACGAGGAAAGTCCAACGGGGAACGGAGTACAGGGTGCCGGACGGGCCCAAGGACAAACTGGAGGAGGCGCTTCTCCAGGTGCAGAACCTGATCGATTCCACGGTGGCCATCCACCGTGACCGCAGTCTCCAGGAGAACAAGATCCAGGTGGTCGACGGCGGCCACCAGGCGGTGCGCGATCTGGTGGCGGATCTTTTCGCCGACGCCTCCCGCACCATCGACATCGTGCACGCCCGCATGCCCGGTGCCGAGCGCGAACCGACGCACAGTGCACGAGTGGGACGGGAACTCGTCCAGGACATCCCGGAGACCGTGTCGGTGCGGCTGCTGATCAACCAGGAGCTGGTGGACGAGGAGTTCGTCCGCGAACAGCAGTCCCTGGACAGGCCGGTGGAGGTGCGGTTCGCGAGAGTGCCGCCGCTGCGGGCCGTCATCGTCGACGGTGAAGTCGGCTTTGTCGTCGCGGAGTCCGCGGTCGGCTGCCGAGCCTCTGTGGTCAGGATGCCGGAGCTGGTTTACACACTGCATACCCTCTTCGAGAGCGTGTGGCGCAATGCGGTGCCCGCGGGCGAACGCCTGCTGTTCGACGAGCGCGACCGGGGCGGCCTGACCCGACAGGTGCTCAGCTCCCTGTGCGCGGGAGTGACCGACGAGGTCGCCGCCCGCGATCTCGCCATCTCCATCCGCACCTACCGGCGCCATGTCGCCGAGATCATGACGCTGCTCGGCGCCAACTGCCGCTTCCAGGCCGGGGCCAGAGCCGTGGAACTCGGCCTGTTGCCGCGTCTCGCCCCGCGCGGCGGCCACCTCGGCCGACGCCCTACCTGAAATTCCTGGCAGCTTCCTGAAACCTCGGTTGCCGCCGGGCACGCCTTCTCGTTGGATGAGGCCCGAGGAACGGGATTCACGACCGCTCGAAGGAGCGGAATTCCTTCCCGGCGGCCCAGAGATCCCCGGCTCCGTGGCCGCCCCGGTGTGCGGGGATCCGTACGTGCCTTCGTCGGCTACGGATCCCCGTCCGCCCTGGTGCATTCATGTGGAAGGTGAAGTCGTGACCGGTCTGCCGACGGGCTTGGTGTTTCCCGGACAGGGAACGCAGAAAGAGGGAATGGGCGAGCCCTGGCGGGAAACTCCGTCCTGGGAACTCACCCGGGAAATCTCCGAGGCGGTGGGAGAGGACCTCCCGGAACTCCTGCTGCGCACCCCGGGCGGGCAACTGCGCCGTACCGACCTGGCACAGCTCGCCGTGTTCACCGTCTCGGTCATCGCGCACGCGGAGGTCGTGCGCCGTGACGCGCTGGGCGGCGCGCCGGTCGCCTGCGCCGGGCACAGCCTCGGCGAGTACGCCGCCCTGGTCGCCGCGGGGGCACTCACGGTCACCGCCGCCGCCGAGCTGGTGGCCGCGCGCGGCCGGGCCATGCGGCGAGCCGCCGAGGTCCGGGAGGGCACCATGGGCGTCCTGGTCGCAGCCCCCCTTGAGGAGGTCTCCGCGCTGGCCGGGCGGCTGTGCGAGGACGGCCTTGAGGTGTGGGTCGCGAACGTCAACGCACCGGGCCAGACCGTGGTTTCCGGCTCCGTCGACGGCATCGCACGGATCGAGCGTGAGGCGCCCTCCATCGGTGCCAAGCTGATCCGAGTCCAGGTCGGCGGCGCCTTCCACAGCCCTTTCATGGCACCCGCGGCTGACGCCCTGGCCACCGCGCTGAAGGACTGCGCCTTCGCTCCGACGCACCTTCCGGTGGTGGCCAATGTCGACGCGGAGCCTCATACGGGCGGGGCGGTCTGGCCGGAACTCGGTGTCCGCCAGCTCACCTCACCGGTGCTCTGGGAGCGCTGCGTGCGCACCCTGGTCGGCCCGCTCGGCTGTCGGCGACTCGTCGAGATCGGGCCCGGGCGCACGCTGGCCGGGCTGATCCGCCGGATCGCCCCGGACACCGAGGTCGCCTCCGTGGACACCCCGGGCGCGCCGGTCTGAGCCGCCCGGACCGACGCAGCGAGGAGAGACCCATCGCCATGGCATCCGCCACCGCAAGCAGCTGGCTGCGCCGGTACGCCGGCCCGGTCCCGCCCCGTGTGCGGCTGCTCTGTCTGCCGCACGCGGGCGGCTCGGCCACCTTCTTCCACAGCTGGGGCAGGGCCCTCGGCGACGACGTCGAGGTGCTGACCGTGCGCTACCCCGGGCGGCAGGAGCGCATCGCGGAGACCCCGCTGACCTCGATCGAGGAACTCGCCGACAGGCTCGTCGCCGAGCTGCCGCCGTACCTCGACGCCCCGTTGGCACTTTTCGGCCACAGCATGGGCGCGTCCGTTGCCTACGAGACCGCCCATCGGCTCGCGGCGCACCACGGCACCGCCGCCGCCGCGCTGCTGATGGTCTCGTGCCGCAAGCCCCCGCATCTGGTCAGCCCTCGCGGCCGGTGGCTGCGCGGCACCCCCGACGGGCGGGTGCCGACCGGTTCCCGGCCCGGCACGGACGCGGAACTCATCGCCGAGGTGCGACGTCTGGGCGGCACCGACGCCGCCCTGCTCGACAACGCGGACCTGCGCGAACTGCTGCTTCCCGCGATCCGCGCCGACTTCGAGGCCGTCGACCGGTACACCGCCCGGCCGGGCGTGCCGCTCGGCTGCCCCGTCGTCGGCTACCTCGGTGCCGCCGACCCGGGCCTCACCCGGGAGGACATCGCCGCGTGGTCGAGCGTCGCGCCGAAGGGCTTCGACGTCAGGGTGCTGCCGGGCGGCCACTTCTATCTGACGGACCAGCGGGACGCCCTGCTGGCGGACATCCGCGCGCGGTTGGAGCGGGTGCGGTGAGCGAGGCGGTCCACCTGCGGACGCCGACCGGGATCGGCGTGCTCGACAAGGCCGCGCTGCTGCTGCAGATCGTCGAGGAGGGCCCGGCCTCGCTGGGCGACTTCATGAAGTACAGCGGTCTGACCAGGCCGACGATCCACCGTCTCGCCCTCGCCCTGGAACGCCTCGGACTGCTCGGCCGGGACTCACAGGGCCGGTTCGTGCTCGGCCCCCGGCTCGACCCGGCGGGGCTTCAGGTGGGCCACGACCGGCTGGCCGGGGCCGCCGGGCCGTTTCTGTCCGAACTCCACCAGGAGACCGGTCTCGACGCCCGACTGCACCGCCGCTGGGACGGACTCCAGGTGTGCGTCGCCGCGTGCGCCGGGCCGGGCGGTGCGCAGAAGGTGCCCCTCGGCGCGCCGCGGCCGGCCTCCACGGGGCCCGTCGCCCAGGTGCTGCTGGCCTGGGCGGAACCCGACGCGGTCTGCCACGGCCTGAACCACGCCCGCTTCACCATGGCCCAACTCACCCTCGTACGCCGCAGGGGCTGGGCCTACGGGCCGGACCGGATGCTGCCGGGGAGCGTCACCTACGCCGCTCCGGTGCGCGGCCTTGACGACCGGGTGGTGGCCGCGCTGGCCCTGACCGGGCCCACCGACCGGATGCCCGCGGCGCCCGAACGCCGGCTCAGCGGCCTGCTGTTCGACTCGGTCGCCGCCCTCGGCGACGCCGTGTCGCGGCTGCGCGGGGGTCTTGGCCCGGTGACGGAGTCCGGCTGGTGAGAATTCCCCCGCGGTGATGGCAGGTTGCTGTCGTCGGCGTTGTGGGGAATACCGGGCTGCACGCACGATTCAACCGCGAATGGAAGCGTGCCGCGAAACTCATCGGCGGCGCCGGCTGGAAGAGGTATGGGCGTGACGACTGCCACCCGCGACGAGCACATCGAAACCATCAAGGAAATCGTGTGCGACATTCTTGAGATCGAGGAGGACGAGGTCACCGAGATCAGCCTTTTCAAGGAGAACCACGGCGCCGACTCGCTCCGCGCGATCGAGATTCTGGCCGCCCTGGAAAAGGAGTTCGGCACCGTCATCAACCAGAGCGAACTGCCGCGCATGGTGAATCTCAAGGGCGTCTACGACGTCGTCGCGGAGTCGGCCGGCTGGTAGCCGAACCCGCGTCGCAAAGTGGGAGGTTTGCATGACGACGGCAGTGCGCGGCCCCGGCGGGACGAGGCCGGAGCGGCATCGGGTGGTCCTCACCGGGCTCGGGGTGGTCTCCAGCATCGGGCTCGGTGCGAAGGAGTTCCTCCAGGGGCTCAGGGAGGGCCGCAGCGGGGCCCGGCCCATCACGGTGTTCGACACCGAGGGCTTCGCCTACGCCAACGGGTGCGAGATCACGGACTTCGACCCGCGGGACTGGATCAGGACGCTGGATCCCGAACAGCTCGGCAGGGCCACGCAGTTCTCCACGGCCGCCGCCCGGATGGCCCTGGAGGACTCCGGACTCGACCTGGACCGGCTGCGCGCCCGACGCGGGCTGATCTCCATCGGCACCACCGACGGTGAGAGCTACGACCTCGACCAGCTGGTGGAGAGCGAACTCGCCCACGGCACCGGCACGTTCAAGGCCGCGGCCGCCCGGCGCATACCGGCCGGGCGGTTGTCGGTCTCCGTCGCCCAGGAGCTGGGTCTGACGAACGTGGAGGCGCTGACCATCCCCACCGCCTGTTCGGCGGGCAACTATGCCATCGGCTACGGCTTCGACGCCGTCAGCTCGGGCGAGGCCGACTTCGCCTTCTGCGGCGGAGCGGACGCGATGTGCCGCAAGACCTTCACCGGTTTCTACCGCCTGGGCACCATCGCGCCGGACCGCTGCCAGCCGTTCGACGTCGACCGCAAGGGCATCCTCACCGGCGAGGGGGCGGGTGTACTGGTGCTGGAGCGGCTGGAGTCCGCCGTGCGGCGCGGTGCCCATATCTATGCCGAGGTGCTGGGCTACGGACTCAACTGCGATGCCCACCATCAGGTGGCGCCCGCCCAGGACAGCGTCGCCGACCTGATGCGGCTCGCGCTGGACAACGCGGGGGTCGCCCCGCACGAGGTGGACCTCATCTCGGCGCACGGCACCGGCACCCGTGCGAACGACATCACCGAGGCGGGCGCCATCCGTCAGGTCTTCGGCGACACCCCGCCGCGCACGGTCTCCATGAAGTCGATGCTCGGTCACACCATGGGCGCGGCCAGCGCACTGGGCGCCATCGGCTGCGCCCTCGCCATCGCCAACCGTTTCATCCCACCCACCATCAACCATGTCACCACCGACCCCGAGTGCGCGTTGGACTGCGTGCCGAACGAGGCCGTGGAGGCCGACCTGCGGGTCGTCCAGAACAACGGCCTCGCCTTCGGCGGCAACAACGCGGCGGTGCTGCTGGGCCGGTACGACCCGACCGTGGAGGCGTCATGACGAACCGCCCCATCATCGGCATGGGCGCGGTCGCGTCCACCGGCACGGGGGTCGACCAGCTCTTCGACGCGCTGTGCCGGGGCGCCACCGGGCGCGCCGAGCTGCGCGGCTTCGATCGCACCAGGTTCCGCGCGCAGCACGCCTACGAGGTGGACGACCGCCCGGCCCCGGGCGAGGACCTGCCGGGCCGCGCCACCCGGCTGCTGCTCGACGCCATCGGACAGGCCGCCGCCGACGCGGGACTCGGCGAGGACCTCAGCGGCATCCCGGTCCTGGTCGGCACCGGCCTGCGGGAACTGCGCTCCATGGAGCTGTGGTGGCGCGACGGCGTCGACTTCGCCGACACCGGGCTGCACTTCGGCACCGCCCTGCGGGAGCGTTTCCAGGCCGACGTCAGCCACACCTTCTCCAACGCCTGCTCCGCCTCGCTGTATGCGCTGGCGCTCGCCTGTGACCTGCTCGCGCAGGAGGGCGAAGGCGCGCCCGACACGGTCGTCGTGGCCGGCGTCGATGTGCTGACCGAGTCCATGTACGGGCTGCTGGAACGCGTACACCCCCAACCCCCGGACCGGGTGCGCCCGTTCGACCGCAACCGCACCGGCGTCCTGATGGGCGACGGCGCCGCCGCGATCGTGCTGCGCCGCACCGACGAGGGCGCCGAGCGGGTGTACGGGCGGCTGCGCGGGGTGGCCGTGAACTGCGACGCGTACCACGTCACCGCGCCCTCCCCGGAGGGCATCGCCGAGGCCATGCGGGCCGCGCACGACGCGGCGGGGGTCAAGGCATCCGACATCGACCTGGTGATGACGCACGGCACCGGCACCCTCCTCAACGACGAGGCGGAGGCCACGGCGCTGCGCGAGGTGTTCGGAGATGCCGCCGGGACGCCGCTGATGACCGCCGTGAAGTCCATGACCGGTCATACCTCCGGCGCCTCCGGGCTGCTCAACCTGGTGGTCGGGGTCCGCGCGCTGGCCGAGGGTCGGGTGCCGCCGACGGTGGGCCTTGCCGACCCGGTCGAGGAGGCCACCGACTTCCGCTTCGTCACCGGCGAGGCCGCCACCGGTCAGCGGCTGAAGGTGGCCCAGCTCAACGCGTTCGGATTCGGCGGCATCAACGCCGTGGCCATGGTGGAGGGCCCCCGATGACATCGACCTCGACGACCGCCAAGGCCGCTGTGGTGGTGACCGGTGCCGCCGTGCTGCTGCCGGGCGCCGACTCCGTACGGGCCCTGGTCGACGGACCGGACCCGGCCGGTACCCCCGTCGAACCGGCCGGCCTCGTCGGCCGCAAGGGCCTGCGCTACAAGGACCGGGCCACCCAGCTCGCCTACGCGCTCAGCGCGGCCGGGCTGCGCGACGCCGGGCTGCTCGGCGAGGACGGCCTGACCGTGCCCGCCACCAGCACCGGCATCGTCGCCAGTTCCAACTTCGGCAATCTGGACACGGTGGCCCGGGCCCTGGACACCCTCCGCGAGGAGACCGTCACGGCCACCAGTCCGATGGACCTGCCCAACGCCTCCAGCAACGTCATCGCCTCCTCGGCGGCGATCCGCTTCGGGCTGCGCGGCCCCAACCTGATGGTCTGCAACGGCGAGACCTCCGGCCTGGACGCCGTGCACTGGGCGGTCACCATGATCGCCGCGGGCCGGGCGGAGCGTTTCCTGGTGCTGGGCGTCGAACCCGACAACGAGGTGGTGCGCCGCCTCCTCGGCGGCCGCGCGAGCGTGGACGGCGGAGCCGCCCTCGTCCTGGAGTCCGCGACCGCCGCCGCCGAGCGTGCCGCCACGGTACGCGCCGAAGTCGGCGCGTACCGCAGGGGAGCGGGCGAACCGGACGCCACGGGTCTGCGTTGGGAGCTGCCCGGACATCTCGGTGCCGGCTCCGGCGCCCTCGGGGTGCTCCAGGTGGCCGCCGCCGTCGGCCGCTTCGACGCCGGACTGCGCGAGCCGGTGCGGGCCGTGGCCGGCGGCGCGGGCCATGACGCCTGCGCTGACCTGCTGCTGCTGGCCCCGCAAGCGGCCTGAGAAGGGGGACGATTCCGGTGAACACCGACGCTGACCTGCGGCCCGTCTCGGTGCAGCAGCGCACCTGGTCCGACCGGCCCCGGGTGCTGCTGCTGCACGGGCTCGCCGCAAACGACAGCGTCTGGGAGC
Organism: Streptomyces sp. NPDC004752; assembly: GCF_053601275.1. Taxonomy (NCBI): domain Bacteria; kingdom Bacillati; phylum Actinomycetota; class Actinomycetes; order Kitasatosporales; family Streptomycetaceae; genus Streptomyces; species Streptomyces sp. NPDC004752. The sequence goes on from NZ_JBSGBN010000161.1 coordinate 7,578, forward strand.
GTGCCGTACCGCTGCTCGCGGCGCACTGCCAGGTGTGGACCGGGCGGCTGCCCTGGCGCACCGAGACCCTCGATTCACTTGGCGCGCAACCCGACCTCGCGGGCCGCCTCGCCGAGGCGCTCGCGGCGGTGCCCGGCGGCCCGGAGGTGGTCGTCGCCCACTCCATGGCGGCCAACGTCCTTCTCGACCTCCTAGTGCCTGCCGGGGCACTGGACCGCGGGCGGCGTGCGGGAGCCGGTCCGGCCGACGCGTTCGGCGGCATCCGGGCCGTGGTCCTGGTCTCGCCGTTCTACCGGGCCCGTGCCGAGGAGTTCGACTGGGACACCATCAGCTACTACCTCAACGACTTCCACCTGATCATGGAGGCCGGGATCCTCGCCCACTCGGCCCGTCGCTCCTCCTACGACGTGCAGCGGGCCATGGCCGAGCGGGTGCGGGACCGGGTCGGCCCCTACGGGTGGATGCGCTTCTTCGACCTGTATCTGCGCACCCCGACCCTGGACACCGCCGGGCTGACCCTGCCGGTGCTGGTACTGGCCGGTGAGACCGACTTCGCGGCTCCGCCCGAGGAGGGCCTGGCGCTGGCCGCCGCCCTCCCCGCGGCCGAGGTCCGTGTGCTGTCCGGCTGCGGGCACTTCCCGATGCTTGAGGCGGCCGAGGACTTCGCCGCCGAGGTGGGCGCCTTCGTCCACGCGAACACCGTGGCCGCTCCCGAGCGGAGCGGCGCATCCCTCGACACCCTGGAGCTCCAGCGATGACCCTCATCACCGACACCGCGGTCAAGGAACTGCTCACCGCCGCCACCACCACGCGGGTGCGTCCTCGCTACGAGGGCTCCAACATCTGCACCTGGATCGGCTTCAAGCACGTCAACTACCTGGTCGAGGAAGCGGTTCTGGACAAGTTCCGCCAAGCCGGTCTGCCCGCCCGCGCCCTGTACGAGCAGCACGGCCTCGGCCTCGACCTGGTCGGCCTCGACTCCCGTATCCTGCACGCCTTCCACATGGACGACGTCGCGGAGGCCGTGGTCGTGCCATGGACCAAGGACGACGACCGGACCCTGGGGTTCAAGGTCACCATCGAGGTGGAGCGTGACGGCGAACGGGTCAAGGCCGTCACCTCCAAGGTCCGCGTCTCGCTGCGCCGGGACACCTATCTGGAGGCGGCCGGCGAGGTCCCCGAGCCGCTCGCCCGGTTCGCGGTGGCCAAGCTGGGCGACGACCTGGAGCGCGCGGCGGGCACCGCGGCCCCGGACGAGGAGGAGATCCTCGCCTCCCTGACCGAGGGGCGAAACGCCTACGCCTGGAAGTGGAACATCCCTTACCCGTACTGCCACTTCACCGAGCGCATCCAGATGTCCGGCTATCTGCGGCTGATGGAGGAGGGCAAGGACCGCTTCGTCGCCGACCGCGGTATCTCCATCAAGACCCTGCTGGACGACCGCCGTTGGATCCCCGTGGTGCCGCGCTCCGACATTCGCGTCCTCGACGAGGCGCTGATGGAGGAGGACCTGTACACCGTCTACACGGTGGAGGAGGTCTTCAAGGACTTCACGTACACCTCCCGTATGGACTGGTATGTGCTGCGCGACGGCAAGCTGGTGAAGACCGCCACCGGGCGTATCGTCCACGGCTACGCGCTGATCGAGAACCGTCGCGACTGGAAGCTGGTCACCTTCGACCAGCGGGTCCTCGACGCCGTGCACGGCAAGGCCGCGCAGGCGTGACCCGCGACGGCGCGCACGAGGAGCCCGGGGGCGGTGCCGCCGGACGCCTCGTGCTGATCGAGAGCCAGGACGCCGGCGGGCCCGCCGGCTTCCGGCGCGACGCGGTCGTCCAGGTGCGCCAGGGGCGGCCCACCGTTCTGTTCCTGGTGCAGGACGGCGTGCTGCTCGCGGTGGCGGGCAGCGACGCCGAACTGGACCGCTTCCAGCAGGAAGGCGGGGTCCTGGCCGCCGACGGCTTCTCGCTCGCCCAGCGCGGGCTGGACGACGCGAGGCTCCGCCCCGGGCTGCGGGTGGCCGGCATGGACGAGGTGGCGGCCTGGGTCCTCGACCCGGCGACCCGGGTGGTGTGGCACTGAGTGGCCAGGAAGATTCCGCACACCGATGTGCTCCTCACCCTGATGGGCGCGCCCCACGCCTCGGATCAGGTCACCAGCGCCTTCCGGCTCACCCAGGCGCTGCTGGAGCGCGGTGCCACGGTGCAGGTGTGGACCTGCGGGTACGCGACGCTGCTGACCCAGCGCGGCCAGGGCCCGGACAAGCCCCGGAACCTGGCCGACTGGAACGGGAGTTATCCGTCCGCGCCGGGCCTCGCCGAGGAACTCCTCGGCGCCTTTCCCGACCGTCTGTACTGGTACGGCTGCCGGTTCTGCAGCGATGACCGGGGAGTGACCGAGCATCTGCCGCCGGTGGTGCTCAGACCGCCCGCCGGCTACGCCGCCAACGTCGCCGCGTCCGACAAGACGCTGCTCATCGGGGTGATCTGATGGCCGATCAGCAACGTGTGCTCGCCATCGTGGAACGTGGCTACCGGGGCACCCTGGAGAAGCAGTTCTTCGACGAGCTGTACCTCGCCACCGAGCTGCACCGTCAACTCGGCGGCCTGGACATCCTGTTGCGGGGGACGGCGGTCGGCTACGCGCTGGCCGCGCACCCGCCGCCGGCCCTGCGCGTCGGAAACCGCACGGTCGCCACCCTGAGCGATCCGCGCGGCGGGCTGCGGGTGCTGCTCGACGCGGGCGTCGGCGTCTGGGCCGAGGAGTCCGGGCTGACGGCGCTCGGCTCACCCCGACCGGTGCTGGCGGGGATCCGGCTCGCCGGCAAGGACGAGATGGCGGCGCGCTGGGGGGAGTACCGGATGGTCTTCTTCCTCTGACCCGGACGCGCCCGCGGCCCCGCAGACCGGGCGGACCCCGCAGACCGGGCGGGCCGCGCCGATCGAGTGGGCCGCACCCGCTCCCCAGACCTCGACCTGCTCAATGGAAGGAACACGTGACGGTCATGACCACTGTCACCACGGGCACCGGGCATCCGGTGATCACCGCCTGGTCGGCCGTGTCGCCGTACGGCATCGGCAGGGCCGCGTACGCCGAGGGCCTGCGGGCCCGGCGCGCCACCGTCACCGGCCTCGACGCCGAGCACGGCACCACCCCGGACGGCGTCGGCTGCCTGGTGCCGGACTTCGACGTCCGCGGGGCGCTCGGCCGCAAGGGCACCCGGTCCATGGACCGGGTCACCGGGCTCGCGGTCGCCGCGGCCGGCGCGCTGCTGGACGACGCCGCGCGCAACCGTGCCGTCGGCACCGGTGAGGGCGCCGCCTTCGTCCTGGGCACCACCACCGGCAGCGCCCAGTCGATGATGGACTTCACCCGGGACTCGTTCACCTCGCAGCAGCCCTTCTTCGTCGACCCGGCCCGCTTCCCCAACACCGTGATGAACTGCGCGGCCGGGCAGAGCGCCATCTGGTACCAGCTCAAGGGCCCCAACGCGACCATCGCGGGCGGCCGCACGGCCGGGCTGCACGTCCTGAACTACGCGCGCCGACTGCTCGGCTCCGGCCGCGCCCGTACCGTGCTGTGCGGCGGGGCCGAGGAGTTCTCGCAGGCCCGGGCCTGGTTGGAGCACCACAGCGTGGAGCCGGTGGCCGACCGCGCCGAGGTGCCTCCGCTCGGCGAGGGCTGCGCCCTGTTCCTGCTCGAACCGCCGGGCTCGGCCGACCCCGAGCGGCCGGTGCTCGCCGAGCTGCTCGCCGTGGAACTCGGTGTCGTCCTCGACGGCGACCCCGCGCCCTCCCTCGTCGCGTGTCTGCGTGCGGCGCTGGACCGGGCCGGTGTACAGCCGGCCGAGGTGGCCGCCATCGCCCGGTGCGGCGCCCCCGGCCGGGAAGGCGCCGCCGAGGCGGAGGCGGTGCGCGAGGTGTTCGGCGGCCACGAGGCCGCCGACCGCACGCCCACCGGACTGATCGGTGACACCGGTGCCGCGGCCGCCGCCTTCCAGACGGCCGCGCTCCTCTCGTACGCGGCCGACCGGACCGACCGGACCGACCGGACCGACCGGACCGACCGGACCGACCGGACCGACCGGACCGACCGGACCGGCCTGCCGGACGGCCGGATCGGCGTGATCACCTCGGTGGATCGCGCCGGAAGCGTCGGCTGCGCCCTGCTCGGCCTGCGCTGAGCGACCCCCTGCCCCCAACCCATCGAACCCAGGGAACTCACATGCTGGACAAGGAAGAACTGCGCACGCTCGTGGCCGAGGTGCTGGACGTCGACGTCGCCGAGATCACCGACGAGGCGAGGTTCGTCGATGACCTCGAGGTCGACTCGCTGATGGCCCTTGAGGTCGTGGTGGTCCTGGAGAAGAAGTACGGCATCAAGCTGCCGGAGTCCGATCTCAAGCAGATCGTCACCCTGCACAGCGCCTACGAGCTGCTGCTGAGCAGGTCCGCAGCGGTGCAGGTCTGATGGCCGCGGCGAGTCCGCTCGCCGGGACGGTCGAAGTACTGCCCGGCGACAGCGAGTTCGCCACCGCCGCCCGGTTCGAGGTGGGCGCCGACGAGACCGTGCTGCCCGGGCACTACCCCGGCTTCCCGATCTTCCCCGGGGTGTGCCTGGTGGAGAGCGCCCACCAGGCCGCGCTGGCCACCGCACCGCGGGCGGCGAAGGGTGCGGTGCTGAACGCCGTCGAGTCCACCCGGTTCACCGGGCCGGTCTTTCCCGGCGACCGGGTGGACATCGCCCTGCGGTGGAAGCGGACGGCCGACGGGCAGTGGCAGTGCCGGGCGGGCCTGAGCACCGCCCGGGGCCAGGCCGCCAGTGTGCGGCTGCGCTACGCCGTGCGGCACGGTGCGGAGACACAGCGGTGATCGGACAGCGTGAGATACGGGCCCGGTTGCCGCATCGCTTCCCGATGCTGCTCGTCGACCGGCTCACCGAGATCGTGCCCGGCGACCGGCTGACCGCGCTGAAGGCGGTCACCTGCAACGAGCCGTGGTACCGGACGTTGGGCCCGGACAGCGCCGAGGACGACTTCGTGTACCCGTCCTCGCTGCTCCTGGAGTCCTGGTGCCAGGCGGCGGGCGTCCTCGCCACGTGGGACGAGCCCAACCCCGATGTGCTGCAGGGGCAGGTGATGCTCTTCGGCGGCATGACGGGGGTCGAGTTCCACCGGCCCGTGCTGCCCGGGGAGGTCCTGGAGCACCGGGTCCGGCAGAGCCACCGGATCGACGACAACGTGCTGTTCGAGGGCGAGTCCCTGGCCGGGGGCGAGACGGTGATGAGCGTGGAGCGGATCGTCATGGCGTTCCGCCCCGCCTCCGCACTGCGGCCCACCGAGGGCTGACGTGCCGTCAGCAAGATGGCCGTCAGCAAGACGAGGAACGTGAGATGACTGAGAGCACGAGAACCCCGCCGGTGGCGCTGGTCACCGGCGGTTCACGCGGCATCGGCCGGGCCACGGTCCGCGCCCTCGCCCGCGACGGCCACGACGTGGCCTTCTGCTACCGCTCGGACGACGAGGCGGCCCGCGCCCTGGAGAAGGAGGCCGACGTGTTCGGCACCCGGGTCGTGGGCACCCGCGTCGATGTCGCCGACGGTGGCGCGGTGCGCTCCTGGACCGAGAGCGTCGAGGAGACGCTGGGGCCCGTCGACGCATGCGTGACGGCCGCCGGCATCACCCGCGACAACCCCCTGGTCCTCATGGCGGACGAGCAGTGGCGGCAGGTTCTGGACACCAACCTGGACGGCGTCTACCACGTCTGCCGCGCGGTGGTGTTCGGCATGATGAAGCGCCGCGGCGGCGCCATCGTGAACATCTCCTCGGTGGCCGGGGTCTACGGGCACGGCACCCAGACCAACTACTCCGCCTCCAAGGCCGGGATCATCGGCTTCTCCCGCGCCCTGGCCAAGGAGACCGGACGCTCGGGAATCCGGGTCAACGCGGTCGCCCCCGGCTTCATCGACACCGACATGGTCGCCGAGATGAACGACAAGGCCCGCAATGAGGCTCTCAAGTCGATCCCGCTGCGCCGCATGGGAACCGCCGAGGAGGTCGCCGACCTGGTGGCCTACCTGGTCTCGGACCGGGCCGCCTACATCACCGGCGCGGTGCTCCAGATCGACGGCGGTATCACCCTGTGACCTCCGGAGCCGCCGGACAAGCCCGTACCCACGACCCTTGGAGGCGGTGATGGCGCGACGCGGACCGCGCTGGTACTTCTCCTTCCGCAGCCCCTACTCCTGGATGGCCTACCGGGACCTGATGAAGCACTACCCGGACGTGGCCGAGGCGATCGAATGGCTGCCGTTCTGGGAGCCCGACCAGCAGGCCGTCGCGGAACTGGAGCGGGACCGGGTGCGGCTGCCCTACGTCCCGATGTCCAAGGAGAAGCATCTCTACATACTCCAGGACGTACGGCGCCTCGCCCGGGCCCGTGACCTCGACATGGTCTGGCCGGTGGACACCGCGCCGCACTGGGAGGTCGCGCACCTCGCCTACCTCGCCGCGCAACGGCGGGGCGCCGGATGGGGGTTCATCGACGCGGCCTACCGGCGCCGCTGGGAGCTGGGCGAGGACATCTCCGACCCCGCCACCATGGCCTCGATCGGCGAGGAGATCGGCGTCGACCCGCGGGCGCTGGCGGACGCGCACCGCGATCCGGGCATCCGGGAGCAGGGCATGGCCGCCCTGAACTCCCTCCACCGCGACGGTGTTTTCGGCGTTCCCTTCTTCATCGTCGGCTTCGAGAAGTACTGGGGCGTCGACCGGCTTTCGGACTTCGTGGAAACAGCGCGGGCCAAGATCGTGAAGTGATCTGGCGCCGTGAAAGGCAAACACTGGAAAGGCAGGAGCAGAAATGGCGACCAATCCGTTCGAGGATGACAGCGCGGAGTACTACGTGCTCGTCAACGACGAGGGGCAGTACTCCCTGTGGCCCGCGTTCGCGGAGGTGCCGGCGGGCTGGACCGTACAGCACGGCGCGGCGGGCCGGCAGGAGTGCCTCGACCACATCAACGAGAACTGGACCGATATGCGCCCGGCCAGCCTGGTCCAGGCCATGGGGGCCTGACCGGACATGCCGGTCGCGGCGCAGGCCGCACGGGAACGGACGTTGGCACCTATCTGCCACCGTCCGTTACCCGTCTCCGGGACCGGTTGGCAGGTTGATGCAGGGGGCGTTGTCGGGGATTTGGGGCGGTGCGAGGGTTCAGTCGGCGCGCCCCGGTACCGTCGCCCGGAATTCCTCCCGGATGCGGCGGCCGGTGATTGTTGGCTTTGTCTGCTAGGGGTGGATGAGAATCGTGTCCGGTGGAGACGGTATACCGCTGACCGCGGCCCAGTCCGGAATCTGGTACGCCCAGCAACTCGACCCTGAGAACCCGGTCTTCAATGCCGCGGAATACCTGGAGATCCGCGGCGACCTGGACACCACCCTCTTCGAGCGGGCGCTCGGCCAGTTGGTGCGGGAGACCGAGGCGCTGCGGATGCGGATCGTCGAGGACGACGCGGGCCTGCGGCAGATCGCCCTGCCCGCCCCCTCCTGGACCCTGGAGCGGCTGGACCTGCGCGGCGAGGCCGACCCGGACGGGGCGGCGCGGCAGTGGATGCGCGGCCTGCTGGCGCAGCCCGTCGAACCGCGCCGGGACCTGCTGTTCCGCTTCGCGCTGGTGCGGGTGGCCGACGACCGGCACCTGTGGTTCTACCGCTACCACCACATCACGGTGGACGGCTTCGCCGTCGCCCTGCTGGCCCGCCGGGCCGCCGCCGTATACACCGCGTTCGCCGCCGGCCGTGAGCCCGAGGACAGCGGGTTCGGCTCGGTCACCGACCTGGTGGCCGCCGACACCGCGTACCGCGCCGGTGAACGCTTCGCCGCCGACCGGGAGTTCTGGCAGCGGCGGCTCGCCGATTGCCCGGAACCGGTCGGCCTGTCCGACCGGTCGCCGGTCATGGCGCACGGACTGGTGCGCCGTACCGAGTTCCTGCCCGCCGAGGCCCTTACGGGCCTGCGGGACCTCGCCCGTGAGGTCGGGGTGACCTGGCCGGCCGCGATGATGACCGCCGCCGCCCTCTACCTTCAGCGCTCCACCGGCGTCGACGAGGTCGTGCTCGGCGTCCCGGTCTCCTGCCGCCTGGGCCGCGCCGCCCGTTCCGTGCCCGGCATGGTCTCCAACGTGGTGCCGCTGCGGGTGCCCGTACGCCAGTCAGCCACCCTGGCGGAGCTGCTCACCCAGGTCTCCGCCGAGCTGCGCGCCGTGGTCAGGCACCAGCACTACCGCTACGAGGACCTGGCCCGGGACCGCAGGCTGCTCAGCGGCGGCGGACGGCTCACCGGCCCCGAGATCAACATCATGATGTTCGACTACCAGTTGGCCTTCGGCGACTGCCCCGCGGTGGTGCACAACCTCTCCATCGGCCCCTCCGACGACCTCTCGGTCATCGTCTACGAGCGTTCCGACGGCCGGGGCCTGCAAGTCGACTTCGACGCCAACCCGGCCCTGTACACCGACGCCGAGATCGCCGCCCACCAGCGCCGTTTCGTGGGCTTGCTGGACCGTCTTGCCACGACCGGACCCGACACCGTCGTCGGGCGCCTCGACCTGGCCGCCGACACCGAACGCGACCTCGTCCTGCACGCCCACAACGAAACCGCCCACCCGGTGCCGGACACCACCCTGACCGCGCTCCTGGACAAGCAGGCCCGGCGCACCCCCGAGGCCGAGGCGCTCCGCTTCGAGGGTGACGCGCTGACCTACCGCGAACTGCACGCCCGCGCCGACTGGTTGGCCCACGAGCTGCGCACCCGCGGAGTCGGCCCGGAAAGCCTGGTGGCGCTGGCCGTGCCCCGCTCGCCGGAGCTGGTCGTCGCGCTCCTCGCGGTGCTGCGGACGGGCGCCGCCTATCTGCCCGTCGACCCCGACTACCCGGCCGAGCGCATCCGGTTCATGCTCACCGACGCCCGGCCGCTGCTGCTGCTCACCACCGCAGAGAGCGCACAGCGACTGCCGGACGGCCTGCCGGTGCCCTCGCTCGTCCTGGACGACACGCACACCGCCCAACTGCTCTCCGCCCGGCCCGAGGGGCCTTGCGCGGGCCCCGCACCCACCGGTGACCACCCCGCGTACGTGATCTACACCTCGGGCTCCACCGGCCGCCCCAAGGGCGCCGTCGTCTCGCACCGGGCCATCGTCAACCGGCTGCTGTGGATGCAGGACCGCTTCGGTCTCGGCGCCGACGACCGGGTCCTGCAGAAGACGCCGTCCGGGTTCGACGTGTCGGTCTGGGAGTTCTTCTGGCCGCTGATCACCGGTGCCACCCTGGTCGTCGCCCGGCCCGAGGGGCACAAGGACCCCGCCTACCTGGCCGCGGTGATCCGCACCGAGTCGGTCACCACCGTGCACTTCGTGCCGTCCATGCTCCAGTTCTTCCTCCAGGAGCCGGACGCCGTCCGCTGCACGAGCCTGCGCCGGGTCATGTGCAGCGGCGAGGCCCTGCCCGGTGAGCTGCGCGACCGCTTCCTGCTGTCGCTGCCCGGTGCCCGCCTGTTCAACCTGTACGGGCCCACCGAGGCGGCCGTCGACGTGACCTGCTGGGAGTGCCCGCCGGCCACCGGTCCGGTGCCGATCGGGCGGCCGGTCTGGAACACCCGCGCCTACGTGCTCGACTCGGCGCTGCGCCCGGTCGCACCCGGCGTCCCCGGCGAGCTGTACCTCGCTGGTGTCCAGTTGGCCCGCGGCTACCTCGGCCGCCCGCAGCTGAGCGCCGAGCGCTTCGTCGCCGACCCGTACGGGCCGCCCGGCGACCGGATGTACCGCACGGGCGACCTGGCCCGCTGGGGCGAGGACGGCGCGCTGGTCTACCTCGGCCGCACCGACGACCAGGTCAAGATCCGCGGGCTGCGCATCGAACTCGGCGAGATCGAGAACGTGCTCGCCCGGCACCCCGCGGTGCGCGCGGCCGCCGTGCTGGCCCGCGAGGACCAGGAGGTCGACAAACGGATCGTCGCCTACCTGGTGCCGGCCGACGGCTCCGCCCCGGACACCGATGCCCTCCGCGCCGCCCTGGCCGCCGAACTGCCGGACTACATGGTCCCGTCGGCGTTCGTGGTGCTGTCCGAGCTGCCGGTGACCGCGAACGGAAAACTGGACCGCAGGGCACTGCCGGCGCCCGAGCGGGCCGCCGGCGGGCGGGCCCCGCGCACGCCGCGCGAGGAGATCCTGTGCGAGCTGTTCGCCGAGGTGCTCGGCCTGCCGCGGACCGGCATGGACGACGACTTCTTCCGGCTGGGCGGCCACTCGCTGCTCGCCAGCCGGCTGATCGCCAGGATCCGTGCCACCCTCGGCGCCGAACTCACCATCCGCAGTGTCTTCGAGGCGCCCACGCCGGCCCTGCTGGAGGAGCGGATCGCCGACGGGACCAGTGAGGGCGATCCGCTCGATGTGGTGCTGCCGCTGCGTCCGCACGGCAGCCGCCCCGCCGTGTTCTGCGTCCACCCGGCCGGCGGGCTCGGCTGGTCCTACGCCGGGATCATCAAACATCTCGACCCGGACGTCCCGGTGTACGCCCTACAGGCCCGGGGCCTGGACGGGGCGCAGGCCATGCCGTCCAGCTTCACGGAGATGGCCGCCGACTACATCGAGCAGATCCGCAAGGTGCAGCCGCAGGGGCCCTATCACCTGCTCGGCTACTCCTCCGGCGGCATCGCCGCGCATGTCATCGCCTGTGAACTGGTGGCGGCCGGCGAGGAGGTCGGCCTGCTCGGCATCCTCGACACCTACCCCGGGCAGCGGCTCGCGGAGCTGGGCGAGCAGGAGATCCTCGCCGACCTGCTGCGCTGGGTCGGCTACGACCGCCGCTACCTGGGCCGCAAACCGCTCACCTACGACAAGGTCATCGGGATCCTGCGCAAGCTGGGCAGCTCGCTGGCCAGCCTCGAACCGCACCACATCGAGGCCATCGGCCGGGTCTACGCCAACGGACGCACCCTCGTCCACGAGGTGGAGCCCGGCCTCTATCCGGGGGACGTGACGGTCCTGGTGGCCAGCCTCGACAAGGTCGACATCTCCCCGACGCCGAAGACCTGGCGTCCGTACGTGGGGGGCGAGATCAAGGCGCACTACCTGGAGCGCAACCACAACGACCTGATGAAGCCGGCGGCGCTGGCCGAGATCGGTCGGATCCTCGCGGCTGAGCTGCGCGAGATCGAGGCGGCCCGGATCCCGACCGCCGTCCGCGGCTGACCGGATCCCGACCGCTGTCCGCGGCCGACCGGACCACCGCTCAACCGATCGCCATTCAAGGGGGGCTGACACGATGTACGACACTGCGCGCGCGCTGCCGGACGCAGACCTCACCGAGCTGATCGAGGCCCAGGCGGCTCGCACTCCGCGGGCCACGGCGGTGGTCTTCGAGGGCGAGTGGCTCACCTACGCCGAGTTCAACGCACGCGCGAACCGGCTCGCCCGGGTACTGGTCGACCGTGGCGCCGGGCCGGAACGCCTGGTCGCGGTCAGCCTGCCGCGTTCCCTCGACCTCCTGGTCGCGCTGCTGGCCGTCCTCAAGTCCGGGGCCGGGTACGTGCCGCTCGACCCCGACTATCCGCAGGAGCGGGTCCGCTACATCCGCGAGGACGCCCGCGCCGCCCTGTACCTGGACGGCGAACTGCTCGCCGAGGCCGAGGCGGAAGCGGCCGGCCGGTCCGACGACAACCTCCGGGACGCCGACCGCCGCTGCCCGCTGCGCCCCGGGCACCCCGCCTACGTGATCTACACCTCCGGCTCCACGGGCCGCCCGAAGGGCGTCCTGATCACCCGCCGCAATGTGCTCAACTTCCTGTCCTGCATGGCGGACCGCTTCCCCATGACCGGCGCGGACCGGGTGCTCGGGGTCACCACCGTCGCCTTCGACATCGCCGTGCTGGAGTTCTACCTGCCCCTGATGACGGGTGCCGGGCTGCTGCTCGCCCCCCGGGAGACGGTCATCGACCCCGCCCGGCTCGCCGCCCTCGCCACCGCGGGCGGTGCCACCCTCGTACAGGCCACCCCTTCGCTGTGGCAGGCCCTGACGGCCGAGCGGCCCGAGGCCCTGCGCGGGCTGCGGATGCTGGTCGGCGGTGAGGCCCTGGCGCCGACCCTCGCGGACACGATGGGCGCCCTCGGCAGCCGGGTCACCAATCTCTACGGGCCGACCGAGACCACGGTCTGGTCCACCGCCACGGCCGTCCCGGACGGATCGGTGCTGCCCAGCATCGGCAGCCCGATCTGGAACACCCGCGTGTACGTCCTCGACGAGCGGCTGCGCCCGAGCGAGGAGGGCGAGCTGTACATCGCCGGAGAGGGACTGGCCCGCGGCTACCGCAACCGGCCCGACCTGACCGCCGAGCGTTTCGTCGCCGACCCGTTCGGTACGCCGGGGGAGCGGATGTACCGCACCGGTGACCTGGCCCGCAGGCGCCCGGACGGTGCGGTGGACTACCTCGGCCGGGTCGACCACCAGGTCAAGGTCCGTGGTTTCCGGATCGAACTGGGCGAGATCGAGTCCGTGCTCGCCCAGCACCCGTCCGTCGCCCAGGCCACGGTGGTCGCCCGCGAGGACGTCCCGGGTTCGCCGCTGCTCGCGGCCTACCTGGTCCCGGCCCCCGGCGCGCTGTGCCCGGCCGCCGACGAACTGCGCGAGGTGGCCGCACGCTCCCTGCCGGACTACATGGTCCCGGCCGCCTTCGTCGCCCTCGACAGCTTCCCGCTGACGCCCAACGGGAAGCTGGACCGCAGGGCGCTGCCCGCCCCCGACTTCGCCGCCACCGCCTCCGGCCGGGCTCCCCGCACCCCGCAGGAGGAGCAGCTCGCGGGCCTGTTCGCCGATGTGCTCGCGGTGCCCTCGGTGGGCATCGACGACGGCTTCTTCCACCTCGGCGGGCACTCGCTGCTCGCCACCCGCCTGGTCAGCCGGATCCGGGCCACCCTCGGGGTCGAGCTCCAGGTGCGCACCGTCTTCGAGGCGCCCACGGTCGCCGCCCTGGCGGAGCGGCTGGGCGAGGCGGAGGCGGCTCGCCCGGCCGTGCTGCCCGCCCTTCGCCCGGAGCGGATGCCGCTGTCCTTCGCTCAGCGGCGCCTGTGGTTCCTGGACCGGCTCGGCAACGGCGGTGCCGCCTACCACCTGCCCTACGCCCTGCGGTTGCGGGGTGTGGTGGATCGGGTGGCGTTGGTGGCGGCGTTGGGTGATGTGGTGGCGCGGCACGAGAGTCTGCGGACGGTGTTTTTGGAGGAGGGGGGTGTGCCGTGGCAGGAGGTGT
>NZ_JBSGBN010000162.1:0-20538 GCF_053601275.1 Streptomyces sp. NPDC004752
GCGCTGAACCTGGCCGCACCCCCGGTCCGGTACCAGACCGGGCATCCACGCTCCGACGAGCCGCAGGACTGGCCGCCGAACGCAGTCGCCGCGGCGGAATGCCGCACCCTGGGCGCCACGGTCAGCTACGCGCACCCCGTGCACGCATCGCTCGACGACAGCGGCTTCCCGACCGAGGAAGTCTTCGCCGAGCAGCACGCCCACCTTTTCCCACATGCCCGTGAGTTGGTGGCAGACGCCGCCCTCGGACTGGTCGACTCGATGGACCTCACCGGGAACCACACCATCTGGGGACCGGAGGCAGCTGAACACCTGTATCACCGACTGCTGGGCTGTGGTCTGCGGCTGGCAGCGACGGCGGGCACGGACACGTTCCTGTCCCACTCCCGTGACGGGGTCGCGTCGAATCCGCCCGGTTGGTCGCGGGCCTACGCGCACCTCGGCGACACACCCCTGTCCGTTGGCGCGTGGCAGGACGCCGTGCGCGCCGGCCGGACCTTCGCCACGAACGGTCCATGGCTGGAACTCGACGCCGCCGGTCAGGGACTGGGCGACACGGTGAGCCTGGACGAGCCGCAGCGGGTGCCGGTTACGGCGCGCGTCACAGGTGTGGGGGTGGAACGGCTGGAGATCGTCGGGCCCACCGGGGTCCTGGCCGCCGTCGACACCACACCCGACGCCGGCACGACCGAACTCACGGCGGACCTCGACATCGCCGAACCGACATGGATCGCGGCAGTGGCCCGCGGGGACAGCCATCCCGCGGTCCTCGGCCCCCAGGTGTATGCCCACACAAGCCCGGTCTGGATCGACGTCGCAGGACACACGGTCGCCCGGGCCACGGACGCGGCATGGTGCCTGGACTGGCTCGACCGCCTCGAAACCCTCACCCGGAAAGCCGGCAACTTCCCCCACCCCGACCAACTCCACGACCTCGTGAACGTACTCGACCAAGCCCGCGCCTTCTACCGAAGCATCACCGATCGCAAGGCTGGTCGACTGTGAACCCCAGCGGTGGTTTGCTGGACCGGGCGATAGAGATCCAAGGGTCTGCCGGTGCCGGGAACGCTGAGCCGGGGCCTGGAGTTCGGTGGGCGGGGGCTTCGTTGACCATGCCCGCCAGTAGCGTTGCAGCGTGGCCCAAGGCGTCAGCCGGCCACGAACGGCCCGTAGTGCCCGGGCCAGCAGGCCGACTGGAGCTGGCGGGAGGGCGGAGTGCCCCCTCTCTGGGCCGTGAGTTTCTCAACGGTATGGACGACATCACAGCCGAGCACAGCCTGGAGGTCTCCGTGCCCGATCCCCATCTGCCTTGCACCCTCGTCACACTCGATGGGAACGGCACCACATCGCCGACGGCGACGCATTCGAGACCGCACTCCACCATGGACTCACCCGCCCTGGAATCATGTTCCCAAACGAGTGCACACTCGGCTGTGATCGGGTCACTGGTACGTCCTCCGGTGGTGCGGACCTCCAGGTCTGACGAGGTGACACATGCCTGGTGATCTCAGCGTGACATGGCCATCCGCGGAGCTCCGAGTGCATGCCGGTGTGGAGCGGCTGGCGTGCGTGGGTGGTCGTGAGGTCCTGGCCTACTTCCAACCCGGTTCCACAAGTCGCCCGCTGATCGTGTTGCTCCCCGGAGGCGGTCACCTCGCCCGCGTCTTCTACGGTCATCCCAGTGCCGACGGGACCGAGTTCCTCGCGCACGCGTTGGGAGCGAAGGGGTTTCCGCTGCTTGCGCTGTCCTACCCGTGCTCGAACGAGGTGTTTCCGCAAGCTCACCCAGAGCTGACAATCGGCGAATGGGGACAGGCAGCGGCCGCGGTCACCGCGAGGGTGGTAGCGGAGCGGCGGCTTGGCAGCCACGTAGTCCTGTGCGCTTGGAGTATGGGCGGACGGGCCGTGCATCCGTTCACCACTGCTGCCCAGGGGCTCGGTCTGAAGGTCGACTGTTTCATCGCGATGGCGGCGGCAGCGCCGATGCTGGCCCGCGGGCCGTTTCCCGACGGTGTCGCGTCGCTCACCGCTGAGGGACTGTGGGACTGCGGCGCTTACGGTGTCTCCGGCGAGACCCTGTACCGGAACTTCTACCGTCAGGTCATCGACCCCGAGGAAGGCGGGGGGCCGATCATGACTGAGCAGGAATACCGCCGCTACTACTGCGGCTTGCACGCGCTCGGTCTGCGGGGCGAGTTGCAGATCTTCGACGGCACCTCGAGCGTGACCAGCGTCGACAACTACGAAACTGCCAGTGGCCACGGGCGATGGGAGGAGTTCCCCGTGTGCGCGGCCATCGCGCCGACGAGCCACCACGATCCGAACTCCCTCACCAACCACATGCGCTGGCCCCTGGTAACCCTGGAAAAACTCGCCCGAACCCTCCCGGCGGCGGAATCGGCGGCCGACCGCTGGCCCGAAATCCTGCGACTCGCCCACCAGACACCCGAGATCCTCACCCGTACCGTCCCGGGGAACCACTTCTTCTTCCTCGGCCGCCGAGGCGCACACGCAACGGCGGAAGCCATCGCCGAGCTCATCACCGCGACCGGTGATCTATGGCGCCGCGCCACCGGTCGGAGTGCCTGACGTGAACAGGCGGATCTGTCAACTTGGCGTGGTCGGGCGGCCGGTCGACAGCTGCTCGACGGCGCTCGGGTCGGCGATGGCGGCGAGCAGGGTCTCGGTGATCTCCTCACGTGACGATCCGAAAGCCGAACGCCGGCCAGCCGCGCGGCCTGGCGGATCAGAGCAACGATGACCCGGCGTCGCTGCTCCGCAAGATCGCCCAACCGCGCGCCCGACAGCCGCCGTTGTGCCTCGCCCCTCGCGTCGGCGAGCGTCAGAAACTGAGCCGGCTCCGGCGGCTGAGTCGGGGCCACCTTCCATCGACGACGGCCGCACGGCTGGCGCACGGTCGCGTCAGCGGCCTGCTCCGCGGGTCTGGCGTCTTAGTGAAGGTGCCCGCGATGGCCGCACCCTTCGAGTCCGGGACCCGGCAGGAGATCATCGATTCAGGGCTGCCCCGGTCGGTCAGCGGATGGCGGCTGCAAAGTCGCGGCGCCCCCTCGCCCATCGATGGTGCCTGCCTCATCAGCCACGACACCGTTGCGTCGGCGCGGTGTTCCGATCAATCCTTCTGAACCACTGGAGCTCCGCAGGATCTTTGAGTGACGTACCAGAACAGCGTCCATCCGGAACCCCCCCGCTCTGCGTACCACCGATCCGAAAGCCGGACCGCACGACCTTGCGGCGGCCCGGACCCAGCACGCCCAGACGCTGCGGTGCAATGGCATGCTGCCTGAGATCCGCGCGGCACGGAAGACCCTGAACCTGCCCCTCCACCCACACCTGACCGAGCACAACACCCACTGCGTCGCCACCGCACTCGACCACGCCCTCACCGACATGGGGACCTGCCGATGACCACCTCCGACCAAGCCGCGGCAATCGCGGGCAGGCCGCGCCGCATACTCGTGGTGTGCGTGGGCAACTACTGCCGATCGCCTTTCGCCGCACTACTACTCGCGCTGCGCGGAGGACCCGTTGTGGAGGTGCGCTCCGCAGGTCTGAGCGGCGAAAGGGTCGGCCACTCCGCCCACCCGGCCATGGTCGCCGCCGCAGCCCGCCGCGGCTGCCCGGTGACCGTCCTCTCCACGACCAACTCGGCAGGGAACGGCAGTGAGGTAACCTCCAACAGCGGTTCAACAGAGGCCAGTTCACCGACGGTGACCTTGATGCTGTCGACGGTGCGGCGGCGTTCGTCCATCCGGACGGCGAGCTTATGGGGCAGGAAGCGCGGCTGCTGGGGCACGGCGGGTTACGGGTGGTGGCACAAGCTGCCGGAGTGTCCGAGACGACCGTCCGGGCCGGGGTGTTCGAGTTGGCAGCCGGTGTGGATCCGCTGCCTGACGGACGAGTCCGCGGACCAGGTGGTGGGTGCAAGACCGTGGAGGACGTGGATCCGAAAGTTCTGCCCGCGCTGTTGGCACTGGTGGAGCCGGACGAGCGCGGTGATCCGATGTCGCCGCTGCGGTGGATGACCAAGTCGCTGCGGATTCTGGCCGAGGAGTTGACCGCGCAGGGTCATCCGGTGTCCGCGCCGACGCTGGGCCGGCTGCTGCGCAAACAGGGCTTCAGCTTTCAGGCCAACGTCAAGACCACCCTGCATCGCTCTTCCGCGGTTTCTCTGCGTCGATGACCGGCCGGCCACCTGTGGGGGAAGTTGCGCCGAAAACTTTGCGAATCGCTTCGAGAAACCGATAGCCGTTGTGTGTATCGGGCAACAGAACTGATCCCTCGGTCCATTCGTTCCATGCGTTGACCGTGATGAGTGGGTTCGCGGGGTTGTGTCGTTCCAGGAAGGACCGTGCTTCACGGAGCCCGTCTTCGAATTCCTCCGGTGTGGGGTCCCAGATTGGCGTCCAAGGGTACCGGCCTTCGGTGAATCCCTGATCCTGGTTCGTCCTCGGTGAAGGGTCCCAGCCGACCGTGACATTCGGATAGAACGGTATGTTCAGTTGTGATGCGTATCGTTCGTATTCGCGAAAGGCGGCCTCGCGCAGAGGCTTGATTTGTGACGTCGGGAAGTCGAATGTGGCGAGGTCTGCCTGGTGAACCCAGATATATGAGGTCGCGGATCGGAAGCCGAGACGCCCTACCAGTGAGGCCGGGGTGTGCTGGGCTTCTGCGGTGGGCAGGACTTCACTGCTCCAGAGCACCGCGTCGAGATGGACTCCGGGGAAGCCCGCGCGTTGCACCTCACTGTCGAACCAGGAAAGTGCATCAGCCGCTTCTTCGATGCCGCCCAGGCCGACAGCGAAGTTGGGGACGTCGTACACCGTGAACCACGGGCGGCCGTCGACGGTCAGGTAATTGGGGCGACTGAAGTAGTGGCCGATGATGTGGTGCACCATTGCCTCGAAAGCCGTGCGGTCGAGCGCTCCGTCCTTGAGGCGTGTTGCATGATTGCTGTTGGGGTCAGAATGAGGGAAGATGTCGACCAGTTCATGATTGGCCCACATCAAAGCGAACTCGATGTCAGTGCTGTTTTCGGCCTTGAGGATACCTTCGTCCAGGGCGCGCTGAAGGTAGGGTCCGTCGTCGTACCAGTAGTAGTCAATAAGAAAACCATCGACTCCGTACTCCTTGGCCATCCGGATTTGCTGGGCGGCGCTCTCAGGTGTTGCTTCGTCGAAGGTTCCGTGCAGAGGAGTGCGGGGTTGGCGATGGCCCTCGAATCGAGGCGTGGCCTCGCTCAGAAGTTTCCATTCGTCCCAGCCCGGACCGAACCAAGCTGCATTTCGCGCATCCTTGTGCCAATCGGGGAAATAGTAGGAAAGGACCTTCGGGCGATTTGTCATCGGTGCGTTCTTGCTCATCGCTAACCTCTCTCTAAGGTTGACGGCCCTGTGTGGGCCATGAATCCAGTGAGCATGCTGTGCTCGGGCGGGTTGGTCTCTTCTGCCGCCTGTCCGACTGGTCGCCCGCGGAGACGCGCCGGCCCCAAGGGATTCCTCGATCCCATTTCCCCTATGGTCGCGCTGGGCCGGCGGGCATCCCGTGCTCTACAGAGGTGTCGAGAAGGCTGAGCAGTGCCGCGGCGTCCTGCTTCACCTGGGCCGGTGAGTCGTCGAGTACGAACTCGAGCAGGACATCGGTCGATCTGTCCGCCTCCCGCAGGAGGCGGAGCACGCTCTTCCACAGGTGCTGCCGTGATCCGAGCGGATGGCGTTGGCCGGTGGAGTCCCACGAGAACGCATGGACCGCCAGGACATGGTCGGCGATCATGTTCAGACCGGCCAGTGCCTCTGCGTCGGTCAGCCCATATGGTGGCTGCCAGTAGGTCTCCAGCAGGCCGACACGGTCGACATCCGCCAGCAGTCGTGCGGTGGACTCGGCTCGGTCCGTGAGAGTGCCGCCGTGAAACTCCAGCCCGACCCGCACGCCAACTTCTGCCGCGGAGTCAGCGAGAGCGCGGGCATCTTCGACAACCTTTGCCCATTGATCCGCATCGGCATCGGCTGAACCGCATCTGCCTGCCCACACCCGCACTCTTGGCGCCCCCAGGGCGACTGCGGTCTTCAAGACCAAGTCGTGCTCATTGCGGCTGCTGAAGCCCAGATGAAGGTAGGAGCCGTAGGACGCCACGCTCAGTTGGGCATCCGTGGTGAGGCCCAGCACGTCCCGTGCGCGAGAGGTGTCGCGGACAGGTACGTGAATGTCTGCGCCCCATTCGATCGAGCGCAAGCCCGCTGCGGCTGCGACCCGGACGACTTCGTCGGGGGTCTGAGAACGCAACGTCACTGAGCACAGGCCCGGCCGCACCTTCGACGCCTTGACTGGAATTGGCGGTCGAACCGTTTCCACGTTCGCGCTCCTTCCGTTGGGTTGCTGGTCAAATCGGCGGTTATGGGAATACTTCTTCCCGGAATGTTCATGAACTGCGAAGAAGGCTAGTGACCGACGATTCCCTCGTTGGTGCGAGCGAATATTGAGGGTTAATGGTGGTTTGCGCCTTCGGAATATGCTTTACCGGCCGGCAGCTGAATCTCCACAGCCGTGGCGGGGCGGGCTCGTTCCATGCCGGTGTAAGCCTGTTTGCGATATACCGAGGGGCTCATCCCATAAGTGGACTTGAACCGGCGGGCGAAGTACGCGGCGTCTTGCCAGCCGAGTTGTGCAGCAATCTGGGCGATCGGTTGATCGGTCTGCACTAGGAGACGGGCTGCAGTCTGTTCGCGCAGGCGGATGAGGTAGGCGATGGGGGATACCCCAAGGTCGCGTTGGAACAGGTGAATCAGGTAGGTGCGCTGCGTGGCAGTCGCGGCGGCCAGCTCCGCGAGGGTCCAGGCGTGACCAGGATCAGCTTCCAGCAGCCCCACAGCCCGTGCTACGCCTGGGTGCAGGGGAGCCAGTGAGCGCAGGTGGGTCCTGGACTGGCTGGACCAGGCACGGTTGAGGATGCCGAGGTAGATCAAGAGGCGTCCGGTGATGGTGATGCGTGAACGCTCAGTGGACACGTCGGCTATGCCGTGCAGTTGCGTGACAGCCAAGCTGATGTCACGGGACTGAAGGCGGAGACGCTGTGGCATCGGCACGGTCGAGTGCACCGCCCATATCAACGGGAGCTCTGCATCGAGAAACGACAGGGTTGTGTCCAGCAGCTCCGGGGCGATGAAGCTGTCGAAGACGACGAGGTCTTCGCACTGGCTGTAGGCATGCCACTGATTGGGGGGCATGATGACAACGCTCCCCGGCCCTATGACGTGGTCTCCGTCTGCTGACTTGTGGATGCCATGGCCGTGGACGACGAGGGCGATCTCGAAGAAGTCGTGGTCGTGTGCCGGCACGTCGGTATCGAGGCGGTGACGGTCCGCCCAGACGGGGAGACCGTCCGAATGGAACACGGTGGCGCGCCCGTAGCGCGGTCGCCTTCGCTCGCTGGCCAATTCTGTCCTGCTTTCCCTCGTTCCATGCCATAGCGTGGGACGTTTGCCTTTGGTTCAGACGTGGTCGTGATTGAGCGAGGCTTCAAGCGCCGTCAAAGTGCCGCTGATCGACCACCGCTTGCGAGCAGCGGACGCACCTCTCGCCGGTTCAGACAACAAGCGAGCAAGCGGCTGAAGCCACCGAGACGGATGAGCCAGGTTCCTCAAGTGCCCCGGAACGGCGGACTCGGAGAGCGGCGACCGTCCCGCTGAGCTGGTTGGTGACGAGCAGGTGGTCGCCGGCCAGAGTCAGCGCCCGCGGCCAGGAGCCGCCACAGGAGACCTCTGAGATCGGCCGTAGAGCATGGCCGACCACTCGGAAGGCCGCCACCGTGTCCGCTCCGCGGTTGGACACCCACACGTAGCGTCCGCACGGTGACACGGCGATGCCTCCTGGCTGATTGGGAACGGCCCGTGTCGAGGCGGGGACGGCAGAGCCAGGTGTCAGGGTGCCGGTCCGGGCGTCGTAGCGGTGGCTGGTGACGGTGGAGGAGAGCTCGTCGGCGGTGACGACAAGATCTTCGTGGGGGCCGAACGCAAGGTGGCGAGGGCCGGTTCCCGGGCGGAGTCTGCTTACGGCAGCCTGTTGGAGGCAGCCGGTGCGGGAATCCAATCGGTAGGCGAAGACGGTATCGGCGCCCAGATCGGTCGCGAGGACAAAGCGGCCCGTCGGGTCCACCACGATCTGGTGGGCGTGGCTGTTCTCCTGCCGCTCGGTCACCGGGCCACGGCCTTCGTGCCAGGCGACATCAGCCGGCGTGCGGATGAAGCCCGCTTCGTCGAGGCGGTGCACGGTCACGGAGCCGGGGACCGTGCCGTTGCCGTAGTGAGCGGTCAGAAGCCAGCGTCCGTTGGGGTGGACACTGAGGTGGCACGGGTTCGCGCCTCCGCTCTTGACCGGGCCGCCCAGCGGCCGCAGGGCACCTTCGCGCTGCCGAGAGATGGCGCTGATGGTTCCGGGGCCGACCGGATGCGTGGCATAGACAACGTCGAGGGACGGGTGAGCCGCGAGGAACGAAGTCGCTCGGAAGCGCGGTACTGGACTGTGGCGATGCTGCGTCAGCCGGCCTGTCGCCGGGGCGAACTGCAGGGCGGTAAGTCCCGAGCTCGCGCCGTCGGCGCCAGGGGGGAGCGAGCCCGCGAGGACTGTGGCGGAGGCATGGTGCTTCGGCATGGGGCTGGCGACTCCTGCGTGGAAACGGGCTTGTCCGCTGAGTGCCTGATACGGCGAAGGAGCCTTGCTCTCAGGCGGACCTGGCCGAACTGTGGGACGAGAGGAAGCGACAGCACCTCACAGCTCGGCCGGGGGAGGGTTCGTCAGGGTGTGGGAGGGACCCGCGCGGTCATTTGAGGCCGGACGTGGCGACACCGGAGACAAAGCCGCGCTGCATGATCAGGAAGAGCACCAGTACCGGGAGGATGTACATGACGGTGCCCGCCGCCACAAGGTTGCTGAGTACCTCGCCGTTCTGGTTGACGTAGCCCCGGGCGAGACGCACGGCCAGGGTGGTGTGGTTGTCGTCCAGGAGCAGCGCGGGCGTGATCCAGTCTCCCCAGTTCCAGCTGAACGACAGAATCAGGCTGGTGGCGATGACCGGCCAGGACTGTGGCAGGAAGATCCGCCAGAAGACGCCGATCTGTCCGCAACCGTCGACGATGGCGGCCTCCTCCAGCTCCTTGGGCATGTTCGCGAAGAACTGCCGGAACAAGAAGATCAGGTAGGGCGCTCCACACAGGCCCCACAGCACCCACGGCATATAGGAGTTGAGGAGGTTGATCTTGCCGAAGAGCAGGTAGGTCGGGACGAGCGTGAGGACGTGCGGCATCATCATCGTCGAGAGCAGCACGCCGAAGATGATCCGCTTGCCCGGCGCGGCCAGTCGGGCGAAGCCGTACCCGGCCCAGGCCGATGCCAGGGTGATGAGCACGGCATAGGTACTGGCGATCATCAGTGAGTTGCGCAGGTAGCCGAAGTACGGCCAAGCCGTCAGCGCCTGGCGGAAGTTGTCCAGGCTGGGCTGGTGGGGCCACCAGTGAATCGGGAGAGCCCGCAACTCCGAAGGGTCCTTGAAGGCGGTGATCAGCAGCCAGCCGAAGGGGCTGAGGAAGAGGACGACAATTCCCACCGTGAGCATGTAGAGCGCAGTGCGCCGGGGCAACGTCATCGCTTGCCTCCCAAGGTGCGGGGCTTCTTGTGTGCCTGGTCCGGCTCGACCGAGTAGAAGACGACGTTCCGGCTCACCTTGAAGACGATGACGGTGAGTAGAAGGATGATCGCGAAGAGAATCCACAGGAGGGCAGAGGCATACCCGTAGCGGCTGTTCGCGAAGTACTCGGTAAGGATCTTGATGGTGAAGAGGTAGTTGTCCTGCGGGACTGACGCCATCCCCTGCGGGCTGACATTGAGTGAGATGAACAGCGGAGCGAAGCTCTGCAGTGCCGCGATGATTCCGGTGACCACCTGGAAGAACAGCACGGGGGAGAGCAGCGGAATGGTGATGCGGGTGAAGCTCTGCCAGCGGCTCGCGCCGTCCACCCGCGCCGCCTCGAGAACCTCCTTGGGCACGTCCTGCAGTCCTGCCAGCGTGATGATCATGAGGTTGCCGGCTCCCCAGGTCGTCAGCACGATCAGCACCCATCGGGCGTAGGGGTCGGTCAGCCACGACACCCCGTTCAGTCCGAGGAGGTCCAGCAGACCGTTGGCCGAGCCGGAGTCCCGGTCGAAGATGAGCTTGAAGGTGAGACCCGCACCGACGGGTGGCATCACGGCGGGCAGATACAGCAGGGTGCGATACATGCCGCGGCCGCGTAGCGGCTGGTTCACCAGCACCGCGAGAAGCAACCCGGCCGCGATGGTGAGCGGGACGACGAACAGCGTGAAGAGGCCGGTCCGGGCCAGCGCATCCAGTGTGCCCTGGTCGGTGAAGACCTCCTTGTAGTTGTCCAGGCCGACGAACCGCGGATTCGGCGAGATGCCGTCCGAGTTGGTGAAGCTCAGCCAGAGTGCGTATCCGAGCGGAAAGGCGGTCAGGCCCAGGAACCCCAGCACCCAGGGGCCGGTGAACACGTAGAACGCCGCTCGCCTGCGCGTGGTCAGAGAGATGGGCTTTCTTCCCGGGCCGGCGGAGCGGCCGGAGCGGCGGCCCGGGCGGGTGTGCTCCGGCCGGCTCCTGCTCGCGTGCTCGGTGAGCTGCTCGGTGCTGCTCATCCCACGACCTGCTTGCCCTTGGCGATCTGCTCATTCATGAGCGAGTTCAGCTTGTCGGCGACCTTGCCCGGCGCGGCACCCGACATGATCAGTCCCGGCAGTGTCTGATTGATCACCGCCTCCAGACTGGCGACCTGGACGTAGGGAGTGAAGGGGATCGTGGCGTAGTACGGGAACTCCCGCTGCTGGACCTCGAACGCCTGCTTGTGGGGTGCGGTCTGCTGCGGCATCTGCGAGCGCAGCGACTTCAGCGCCGGAACACCCCAGCCGGTCGTCGCACGCTCCTTGGCGTCCGGTCCGGCGAAGTACCACTCGAAGAACTTCCAGGCCGCGTCCTTGTTCTTGGCGTCCCTGGGGATCCAGTAACCCGTGCCGCTGAAACAGGGGCTGACCCGCTTGCCACCGAACTGGGGGGCAGGCGCGAAGCGTGAGACCGCCGCCAGCTTGGGCTCGGTGGCGAACTGCCCGCCGAACCAGTAGCCGTTTCGGGCGATCGCCATCCGGTTGGCCTGGTAGGTGGGCCAGTCGTAGCCGTCCGGGTTGGGGTTGATGACGTTCGGTCCGATGTCGGCCTTGGTGTAGTCGATCATCCAGGTCAGCGCCTTGAGTGCCTCGGGAGAGGAGAAGTCGACCGAGGCCAGGTCCTCCGCGAACAGGCTGCCGCCGGCCGACGCGGTCATGCCCACGAGCTGGACGAAGTTGCCCATCTCTGCAGCGCTCAGGCCATAGAGCTTGACCTTGCCGAGCCGCCGCTTGACCAGCTGCTTGCCCACGTCGAGGAGTTCGTCGTACGAGGTCGGCTCGGTCTCGCTGAGATGGTCCACCTTCGCCGCGTCGAACAGGTCGGCGCGATACCAGAGCATCTGGTCCTGCGAGTAGTTCTTGACCATGCCGTAGCGCGGTCCGGTGCCCTGCTGCGTACCGTCGAACCGCCAGAGATTGTTGGCGGGGTCGAGGTCGGAAGGAGTGAGCACCTTGCTCTTGGCGAAGTACGAGTCCAGGTTCGTCATCAGCCCGCGTGCGGCGAGATAGGGCGTCTCCAGGCCGCCTTGGCCGCGCACCAGGTCGGGAGGGTTCTTGGCGGCCAGCAGGGCCTTGAGCTTGGTGTCATCGGACTGAATGAAGTTGATCTTGATGTCGAGGGCCTGCTCGGCGGCCTGGACGATCTTCTTGTCCAGCTCGTCGTCGTGGGACATCACGGTCAGCGTCGACTTGCCTCCGCCCGATCCGCCACCGTCGACAGAAGCAGCGCATGCGGACAGGGCGGTCGCACCCAGCGCGGCGCCGGCGGATACGGCAAGGAAGCGTCGCCTGTCGAGGCTCGTACTGGAAACGGGCATGCTCGTGGGCCTTTCGTGCGGGTAATCAGGGGGCGGCGCGTGTCACGGCGAGGGGCCAGTGCGGGGGAGCGTCGGTGTGCCGGCTCGCTCGGCTATGGCAGGAGAGTGGCGTTGGTCGACCGCACCTGGAACGGGGCAATGTCGCAGCGACTGTCGCGAGGCCGCGTGACGACGGCGGCCGTATACACGGCATGCCCTTCGAAGCGCTTCCTCGCGCGTCTCACCGTCGTGACTGATTTTCGCCGGTCATGATGATGAGGTGAATTAATTCACCAGCTTCTGCGGCTCTACTCGGAAGGGTTATACCGCTTATTTCCGTCGAAGGAAACCGGTTGACTGAAACTTCTGTGAACGTTAGGTTGCCGCGTCAGAAGGTGTCAAGAGGTTAGAGCGCGCCACTGCCGAAGCCGCCGAGAGCCGACAGGGTGCGCAGCCGAGAGGAGGCATGCGTGCCTGTACCGCCCGTCAGGGCAAGGCTGGTGGACGTCGCCGAGGCGGCTGGGGTTTCCAAAGCCACGGTGTCCAAGGTGCTCTCCGGTAGACAGGAGCTGTCCGTCAGGCCAGAGACTCGACGACGCGTCCACGAAGCCGCCCAGGCCCTCGGCTACCGTCCTCACTCCGGGGCGCGAGCGCTGGCCGGCGCCAGTACCCACGCCTTGGCGTTGCTGGTCCCGGCGCTCGCCAACCCCACATACGTCACCATCGCTCGCGGTACCTACCAGCGCGCCCGTGAGCTGGGCTATCTCTCCTTGCTGGCTGAGGACTTCCACGGTCAGGAGGCTGACGAGGCGTTCAGCGAACTGGTGCAGGAAGGCAGGGCCGACGGGCTGCTGGTAGCCTCGGCCCGCCCGGGTCACCCCCTGGTCGACGCCCTGAGCCGCAGCAGGGTGCCGCACGTCTTCCTCAACCGGTCGGTCGAGGGGTCGGGGCGGAACGTCACGATGGATGTGGCCCTCTCCAGCGTCACCGCGCTCAACTACCTTCACTCCCTGGGGCATTCATCCATCGGCCACATTGCGGGGCCACCCGGCATCGCACCCGGCGACACCCGCAAGCAAGCGTTCTTGCGGCACGCCCAGACGCTCGGGCTCGCCGCCGCTCCCACGGCGTCCGGGGACTTCACCGAGGACGGCGGCGTTGCCGCGGCTCTGGAACTGCTGACGCACACCGAGGAGGGCCGGGCGCCGATCACCGCCCTGTACACCAGCTCACTTGCCCAGGCGATCGGCGCGATGGGCGCGGTCCGCAGCCTGGGCCTGCGGGTCCCCGAGGACATCTCCGTGGTCGGCAACGACGACCTGCCGGTCGCGGGCCATCTCCACCCGCCCCTGACCACCGTGGCAATGCCCCTTCATGAACTGGGGGTTGCCGCCGTGGATGCCCTGGTTGCCGCCATTGAGGGGGCGCCACCTGCAGACGTAGTCGTACCGACCGAGCCCCGCCTCATCGCACGTGGCTCCACCGCACCCCCGAGAGGCAGCGCATGATCAGCGCCGCACCGATCCGTTTCACCGGCCGTACCGCTCTGCTGACCGCAGCCGGCTCCGGCATAGGCGAAGCAACCGCCCGCCGCCTGGCAGCCGAGGGGGCATCCGTCTGCGTCACGGACATCGATGCCAAATCGGCTCACCGCGTCGCAGAGGAGATCCGCGCCGACGGTGGGCGGGCGTACAGCAGCCGACTCGATGTCACCTCGCCCCAGGACTGGACTGTGGCCGTCGACCACGTCATCTCCTGGAACGGGCAACTGGACGTACTCCATCTCAATGCCGGGCGGAATCTGCGCGGGAGCGCTCACGAACTGGACGACGCTTCCTGGCACGACCAGCTGCGCCTGTCGCTCGACTCGGTCTTCTACGGCGTCCGTGCCGCGATCCCCCATCTTCGGACGACACGGGGCGCCGTCGTGATCACTTCGTCGGTGCACGCGGTCATCGGATTCAAGGGCTTCCCCGCCTATGCGGCGGCCAAGGGCGGGATCGGCGCCCTCGTACGGCAGTTGGCCGTCGAGTACGGCGGCCGGCAGGACGGAGTCAGGTTCAACGCCGTACTGCCCGGCGCCGTGGACACCCCGCTGATGGACGGTGTTTCCGCCGAGGCCAAGGCCGACATCGCGGCCAAGGCGCCGGTCGGTCGAATCGGCACGCCGCAGGACATCGCGGCCGCGGTGGCGTTCCTCGCCTCCGACGACGCCTCCTTCATCACCGGTCAGAACCTGCTGGTGGACGGCGGCCGCAGCATCACCGCTCAATGACACACCCTCAACATCCACCACATGGCCCACTGTGAGGTGGCCGGCACCCGGCCGCCGTGGTCACGTGCGCCTTTTCACCCGCGAACGCCGTACCAGGACCGGGAGGTCCCACCATGAAAATCACCGGCTTCGAGCTCTTCTTCGTCGAGCCGCGCTGGCTCTTCCTGCGCGTCGACACCGATGAGGGCCTGTCCGGCTGGGGCGAGCCCATCGTCGAGGGCAGGGCCCACACCGTCGCCGCCTGCGTGGAGGAGATGTTCGACTACCTCATCGGGCAGGACCCCGCGCGGATCGAGGAACACTGGCAGGTCCTCGCCAAGGGCGGCTTCTACCGCGGTGGCCCGGTCCTCATGAGCGCTCTGGCCGGCATCGACCAAGCCCTGTGGGACATCGCCGGCAAAACCCACGGCGTCCCCGTCCATCAGTTGCTCGGCGGCCATGTCCGTGACCGCGTCCGCATGTACGGCTGGGTGGGCGGCAACAGCCCCGAGGAGATCGCAGAGTCGGCGACCGCGCAGGTGGAAAAGGGCATGACCGCGGTCAAGCTCAACCCCTGCGGACATCTGGAACCGCTCGCCCCACCCTCCGCGATCCACACCATCGTCGACAACGTCACCGCCGTACGCGAGGCCATCGGACCGGACCGCGACCTCGCACTCGACTTCCACGGCCGCTTCAGCGGGGCGATGTCCCGCCGCGTGCTGCCCCACCTCGAACCGCTGCTGCCCCTGTTCGTCGAGGAACCCGTGCTACCGGAGTTCACCCAGGACCTCGGCGACGTGGTGCGAGCCACCTCGATCCCCATCGCCACCGGCGAACGGCTCTACTCCCGCTGGGACTTCCGCTCGGTCCTGGCCGACGGCATCGCCGTGGCCCAGCCCGACATCAGCCACGCAGGAGGCATCTCCGAGACCCGGCGTATCGCCGCCCTGGCGGAGGTCCACGATGTCCTGCTCGCGCCGCACTGCCCCCTCGGGCCGATTGCCCTGGCCGCAAGCCTGCAACTGGACTTCGCCATCCCCAACTTCCTCATCCAGGAACAGAACCTCGGCATCGGCTACAACGACAGCGCCGGACTGCGCGGATACATCGCCGACCCCGATGTCTTCACCGTCCGCGACGGCTACATCGAGCGCCCCACCGGCCCCGGCCTCGGTATCACCGTCGACGAACAGGCCGTCCGGACAGCCGCCGAGCGCGGACACCGCTGGCGCACCCCGATGTTCCGCAACACCGACGGATCACTGGCCTCCTGGTAAGACGACCACCCACACCTGCTCGACGGAGACAGCAATGAATCGCGTCCACCCGTACGACGACGATCCGAGCACACCCTCCCGCCTCCCCGAGACGCTGCTGGTGATGGCGCCCGAAGTGCAGCAGACCCAGTTCGATGACACCGAGCAGGCACGATTGCGTGCACTGGCGACCGTGGGCGATCCGGTCATGGTGGATCGTCTGGACACGCCCGAGGCCAGGGCTCGACTCGGTGACGTGGAGGTGCTCCTCACCTCCTGGGGGTGCCCGCCACTGGAGGAACAGGTGCTCCGGGCCGCGCCCCGGCTACGGGCGATCTTCCATGCCGCAGGCAGTGTGCGCGGGCACATCGGCGACCCGGTGTTCGACCGCGGGATCCTGGTGACCTCCGCGGCCGAGGTGAACGCGGAACCGGTCGCGCTGTACACGGTCGCCGCGGTGCTGTGGGCGTTCAAGAAGGTGCCGTTCCTGGCGCAGGACGCACGCCGGTTCCGTGACGATCACTCCTACCGTCACCGGTGGGGCGTGCTGAGCGGCCACGACCGCACGGTGGTGATCGTGGGATTCTCCCGGATCGGCCGCCGCGTGGTCTCCCAGCTGCGCACGCTGTACGACGGACCGATCCTGGTGGTGGACCCGTACACGGATCCGGCCGAGGTGATCGCAGCAGGTGCCCAACCCGCCGAGCTGGCCGACGCGTTGCCGCAGGCGGAGGTCCTGTCCCTGCACGCGCCGGCGCTGCCGGAGACCCGCCACATGATCGGCGAAGCCGAACTGGCCCTGCTTCCACCCCACGCGACGCTCATCAACACGGCGCGGGGCGTCCTCGTCGACACCGCCGCGCTGGAACGAGCCTGTGCCTCAGGACGGCTGGACGCGATTCTGGATGTCACGAACCCTGAGCCGCTGCCGGCGGACTCCCCGCTGTATGACCTGCCCAACGTGCTGATCACCCCGCACATCGCCGGATCCCAGGGCACGGAAACCCGCAGGATGGCCCACGCGGCCTTGACCGAACTGGAGCGGTACGGCGCCGGTCTGCCGCCGCTGAACCCCATCACCCGACAGGACCTGGCGGTGCAGGCATGACCCTCCCCCTCGACTTCCAGCGCTCGCCCCACACCGGATGGACCCGGACCCACTGGGAAGCCCTGGCGCAGCGCATGCTGAGCGCACTGCATCCATACTGGTCACCGACCGGCGCACGGATCGACCTACCTGGACCGGCCAGCGCCAGCGGTGCAGTCTCCGACGGCCTGGAAGGCTATGCCCGCACGTTCCTGATCGCTGGATTCCTGGTGGCAGGACGCGGCGGCGACCCGGACAACGTGTTGGAGCCGTACGCGCGCGGCCTGGCGGCAGGCACCGACCCGGCGTCTGCCGAGGCGTGGCTGCTCCTCGACGAGGAGATGCAGACGAAGGTGGAGGCCGCCTCCATCGCCCTGACGCTGCAGCTGACGCGGCCGTGGCTGTGGGACCGGCTCGACGACCGGGTTCGTGAGCGCACCGTGGACTGGCTGTCCCGAGCGGTCGGCCAGTGGTACCCGCCCGGTAACTGGGTGTGGTTCCGCATCATCGTGGAATCCTTCCTCCGCGAGGTGGGAGGACCCTGGTCGACCACGGACATCGAAGAGGACCTCGCCGTTCACGCATCGCTGCGCCGAGCCGACGGCTGGCTGGCGGACGGACCGGACCGCTCCTACGACCACTACGTCGGTTGGGCCCTGCACACGTACCCGCTGCTGTGGACCCGGTACTTCGATATCGTCGGCACCCTGGTCACGAGCGAGCTGGAAGCGCAGTGGACCGCGGACCTGGGCTGCTACACCGACGACGTCCTCCACCTGATCGGCGCGGACGGAGCCCCCCTGGCCCAGGGCCGTAGCCTCGTCTACCGTTTCGCCGCCGCCGCGCCGTTGTGGGTGTCCGCCATGACCGGCGCGGGACAGCACGCACCGGGCCGGCTCCGGCGCGCGGCCAGCGGAATCGTCTCGCACTTCACACAGCACGGCGCTCTCGAACCGGACGGACTGCTCAGTCTGGGCTGGCACGGGCCCTGGCCGGCAATGAGCCAGTCCTACTCCGGGCCGGGCTCCCCGTATTGGGCGGCGAAGGGGATGCTCGGCCTGCTGCTGCCGCATGATCACCCGGTCTGGACCGAAGTCGAAGAACCGCTTCCGGTGGAGACGGGCGACTTCGCCCGCAAGATCACGGCACCGGGCTGGCTGGTGTCCGGCCGCAAACGGGACGGCATCGTCACGGTGCTCAATCATGGGACCGACCACGCCCGGCCAGGAAACGAGCGTACCGATTCGCCCCTCTACGCCCGCCTCGGATACTCCACCGCGACCATGCCGCCGCTAGGCGAGGCGCCGGCCGCCGACCCCCTCGACAACACGGTGGTTCTGCTCGACCGGACGGGCCGCGCCAGCCACCGCAGCGGCTTCCGCCCCCTGTTCGCCGAGGAGACGGCGGACGGCACGCTCGTGGCCGCCTCCCAAGGGCCCGTGCGCTGGGTGGACGCCTCGAAGGACACCACGCCGGATCTCGGAGTGGGCCGGACCGGACTCCTTACCCCAGGGCCCGTCCTGACAGTTGCTTCCGCCCTTCGAGACGGGACCGAGGTGCGCCTGGCCCGAGTTGACGGGCCCACGCAAGCCACGGCACTGCGCGTGAGCGGCTGGCCGGTCTCCAGCCCCAAGCCGCTGCAAGGCGATTCCGGTGTGAGGAACGACGAGTTGGTCGCGTCGGCGGCATCCGCGGACTTGCACTCGGCCGTCATCGCCCTACACGGACTGGACCAGGCCGGCGTGTCCGTCGAACAGGACGTCAGTTCCCTTGGAGAGCACACGGCGGTCCCCTGGATGGCGACACACGAGGTCACACCAGATGAAGTCGTCGCAGCTGTTGTCACCCTCGGCCGCCCACCGGTAAACACATTCACCCCTGTGGTCACGGCGGAACGCCTCCCGAACGAGGGCCACCGGATCGTCATCACCTGGCAAGACGGTGTGTCGACCGAGTTCGTCCTCCCGACCTGACAAATCTTCGCGCGCACGCTGCGTGCGAGAAGATGGACCACAACGTGACACCACCGGCATCGAGGAAGGCTTGTTGATGACGCGGAAAGCGACCATTCGTGATGTCGCGGAGCGAGCCGGAGTTTCGGTGGGCACGGTATCGAACTTCGTCTCCGACAAGAAGCCGATCAGCCCGTCGACCAGGGAGCGGATCGAAGCCGCTATCCGCGAACTGGGCTGGATCCCCAACGCCGCTGTCCGCGTGGTCAAGGGGGGACGATCCCCCGTCATCGGCTTTCTCATCCCCGATTCGAGCAATCCCTTCTTCACCGAGGTCGCCAACGGCATAGAGGATGTCGCGATCGCCGACGGCGGGCTCGTCATCACCTGCAACACCGCAGGAGAAGCACAGCGGGAAGCCCACTTCGCCAAGTCACTCTCCGAGATGCGGGTCGCGGGGGCCGTCTTCACCGAGATGACGTCCAGCGACCAGCATGTCGAACAGCTTGTGGCAAGCGGCGCGACAGTGGTCCTGTTCGGACTCTCAGAGCACGCTCGCGTGAACACCGTCTCGGTTGACGACGAACTCGGTGGATTCCTCGCGGGACAGCACCTGGTCGAACGAGGTTGCCGGAGCATCGCGCTCCTCGGAGGCCCAGGTGGCGAACCCCAACTCCGTCGCCGCGAGGCCGGGATCGCACGGGCCTTGAAACCGGCGCACAGGACCGAGTACCAGAGACTGGATGCCCAGGACAACTCGCTCAGAGCGCGAGTGACAGCAGCAACAGAACTGTTGAGCCTCGACCGCGCTCCGGACGGCGTCATCTGCGGGAACGACCAGATCGCGCTCGCCGTCCTGGCAGCGGCCACTGCACGGGGAATCCGAGTGCCGCAGGACCTCGCCGTCGTCGGCTACGACGACATCGAGGCTGCGTCACTCGCGGCCGTGCCCTTGACGACCGTGCGCAATCCCAGTCATGAGATGGGGCGCCTGGCTGCCAAGATGATCACCGAGCGCACTGTGGGCGACCGCATCGCCCTTGAGCCCGAACTCGTCGTACGACGCTCGACCTCCCCGTGACAGCGCGGCGAGAGGCTGCGGAGACTCACGGTTTCACTGCGCGCACATGTCCGTGTCCGCGCCCTTCTGGCGGAGGTGAATCTATTCAGCATGCAGCGCAGGGCGACCATCAGGGACGTGGCGAGGGAGGCCCTTGTTTCCATCGCGACTGTCTCCAACGTCTTGAACCGACCCGGCATCGTGGCCGTCGCCACCCGGGCGCGGGTGCAGACCGCCATCGACGCACTCGGATTTGTGCGCAATGAGGGGGCACGTCAGCTGCACGGCCTGCCCGCCCCCGTCGTTGCGTTCCGTCGGTTTTGTGGATGGACCTGCATCGCCCCGCCTGCGGAGCCGCCTTGACGCAGTGACTGAGGCCTGGCACGTGTACGGGAAGGCGGACCCCGAGATCTTGACGGTGAGGGCGCGATCCTTGAGTTCCGTGGCAGGCAGGGAAGCAGGGCAGGCGCTGCTGGACGGCCCGTGCAGGCCCACCGCGATCGTCTGCGCTGACGTCGGTCTCGCCCAGCGGGTACTGCAGGCGCTCTATCCGGCCGGCCTGCGAGTGCCCGACGAGGTAGCTGTCGTCGCGGCGGCCACGTCCGGCACATCGTGTATGAGCCTGGATCCGTCGACGCGGTTTCGGTGAGTAGTTTCGGGTGTTGTGTGGGGTGGTTTTCCGCTGGTGGGCAGGGGCGGGTGCCGGGTGCCGTCTTTGCTCGCAGGCCACCGCCGCATCCCCGTCGAACACCGCGCAGAGCAGTGGCGAATCTCTCGTCTGCCTCGACAGTTGACCGCCAGAAACTAGTGCTGGGGTGGTGGGTGGTCGTCGGAGACAACAACACCAACCAACACCCCCACCGAAGCGAGAAAAAAGGCCGCAACAAGAGACACCACAAAACACGCCGC
>NZ_JBSGBN010000163.1:0-20393 GCF_053601275.1 Streptomyces sp. NPDC004752
AGAGCACGCTCCCCCACGCTCGGCTGCGCTCGCGCGGGAGGTACCCCCATGACGCCGCAGGGCCGCCCTCCGGGCGACCACGGGAATGCGACGACCGGACCTAGGGAACGGGGCGGCGGACCGCGCCCGGGGCCGGGCCCCGGGTCAGCCGGTGCCACCCCGGAAGTCCGCGTCGAGGGTCACATGCCCCGGCACTTCGGGCAGTTCGGTGAGCGGGTGTCTGAACTCGACGGTGCCGTCCGCGGATTCGGCGGCCCGCTGGAAGCCGAGCGAGGGGTAGAAGTCGCTCACCTTGTGGTTCTTCGCGGTGGGCCGGTAACCGGCGCGTACCTCGACCGCGCCCGAATCCACGGCGTGTTCGAGCAGCGCGGCGACGGCGGCCTGCTCGATGCCGCGGGCGAAGACCCGGCAGCTGAGCAGCATGTTGTCGATGCGCAGGGCCTCGTCCTCCCGGTGCGCGAACAGGGCGCCGACGACGCCGTTGTCGCCGAAGCGGTCCCGGGAGCGCACGGCCAGCACCAGATGGTCCGGCGAGTCGAGCCGTTCGCGGACGTCGGGCGCCTGGAGCCGGCGGGTGGTGAGGTTGAACTGGTTGGTGCGCAGGGTGATCTGGGCGACCCGGGCCACCTCGTGGTCGCGTACCGGGGCGACCTCGACGCGTACGTCGAGGGCGCGCAGGTATTCCTCCATCGAGCCGGTGGCCTGCTGGAAGTCCTGCCGCTGCGCCTCCTGCCGGTACTGCACGGCGCGGCCCCGGTCCTCGGCGGTCAGTTCCCGCACATCGAACCAGCCGTCGGCGAGCAGCCGGTCGATGTGCAGCGCCGGTTCCTCGTCGAGCCCGATCACGGCGACCTCGGGGAGCGTGGCGGCGACGAGACCGCGTTCGAAGGGCGAGTCGTCGGCGAAGACGAGGCTGTCGGTGCCGAGATTGAGGCGGGCGGCAATCGCGCGGATATTGCCGTCCTTGGGTTCCCAGTCGGCGCTGATCCGGACGAAGTCGGCCTCGCGCAGGGTCATGTCGGGGTGGTCGCGGAGCACGTCGAGCACCGGCTCGCGGTCGTTCTTGCTGCACACCGCGAGCAGCACACCCTGGCTGCCGATCTGCTTGACCACCCGCTGGAACCGGCCGAATGCCTCGCCGCGGTAGGTGGTGGCGGCGGCGATGCCGTCGGGTCCGTCGTCGCCGAGGATGCCGTCCCAGAGGGTGTTGTCGAGGTCCAGGACGAGGACCTTCTTGGCCTTGCCGCGCAGTGTCCGCAGCAGATGGCCCGTCTGCCGTGCGTATCCGGCGAGCAGCTCCTCCCCCAGGTTCACCTTGGCGTAGGCGGCGAGCCGCGGGTCGCGGACCGGTCCGCCCTGGGCGATCAGCGGCTCCAGGTCGACGACGTGCAGCCGCGGGTGCGCGGCGGCCAGCCGCAGCAGGCCGACGTTGAACTCCCGCCAGACGATGGAGAGTTCGTTGCGGGAGCGGTGATCGACCAGTTGCTGGGTGTGCTGGGTGAGCAGCGGCAGGGTGTTGAGTACGAGCGTCCCGGTACCGTGTTCGTCGTAGTGGGCGGCGAGCCGGTCGAGGAGTTCGAGTTTGCCCGCGGCGGTCCTGGCGACGTCTTCCGCGCCCCAGGGCAGCGGCAGTTCGTCGAAGACGATCTGGGCGTCCAGCAGGCACAGGGCGAGTTCGGTGCCGGGAGCGTACAGATGGCTGCCGGTGTCCTGGAGGTCGCGCAGCCATGCGTCGTGGTCGCCGGCGCTCATCCGCAACGGGACCCCGTGACGGGCGAGTTCCGCGGTGAGCGACGCGGTCAGCGCATCGACGGTGCCGTGTCCGGTGACGGCGACGGTGGCGGGCACGACGTCGGGGTGCCGCGCCACGATGTCCTCGGGGGCGACCTTGGCGAGCAGTCGGCCCGCGCGGGACAGCTGGGCGAACCCGTCGTCCGGCTCGGCGAGTTCGGCGAGCAGTCCGGGCACCGCCGGGTACTCGGCGGCGAGCCGTCGCTCGCCGTACAGCGCGCGCAGCCGGTCGAGGGGGCCGGCGGGTCGGGCGCGCTCCGGGTCGGACGTCGTCACTGCTGTACTCACGGTCGGTTCGCCTCTCTGCGGGGGCGGGCGGGCGCTTGGGAGCTTGTGCCCCGTCCCTAAAGACGGGCTTGCGCCCGGACCGGCGGAACCGGCCGCACGGACCCGCCCGCAAGGGCTGCTTTAGGCGGGCTGCGGACCATCGGTGGAGGATGACTCCTTCTGAAAGGCAGCACCGATGACGACAACTGAGCTGACCGCAGAAGTGTGTGTGGTCGGAGGCGGCCCGGCGGGGCTCACTCTGGCCGTGGAGCTCGCCAGGCGTTCGGTCTCCGTCGTGGTCCTGGAGCAGAGCGGTCACTTCGACCGGTCGTTCCGGGGCGAGTCGGTCTCCCCCGATTCGGTGTGGCTGCTCGACAAGTTGGGCGTCCTCGGCCGGCTGGACGGCGCCTACCAGCAGATGCACCGGATGGAGATCGTCGACTCCGGCAGCACGGTACTGCGCGCCGACTTCCGCCGCTTCCGCTACCCGCACCCCTATCCGGTGGAGCTGCCCCAGCCGGCGCTGCTCTCGGCCCTGGCGGGCCTCGGGCAGGAGGAGCACCCGGAGCACTTCACCCTGGTGCGCCGGGCGACCGCCACCCGGCTGCTGCGCGCGGACGGCGAGAGCGGCGCGGTCACGGGGGTGACGGCGC
Organism: Streptomyces sp. NPDC004752; assembly: GCF_053601275.1. Taxonomy (NCBI): domain Bacteria; kingdom Bacillati; phylum Actinomycetota; class Actinomycetes; order Kitasatosporales; family Streptomycetaceae; genus Streptomyces; species Streptomyces sp. NPDC004752. The sequence continues at coordinate 2,712 of NZ_JBSGBN010000163.1, forward strand.
GTACCCCGGAGGGCGAAGTGACGGTGCGCGCGGCCCTCACGGTGGCGGCGGACGGCCGGTTCAGCAAGGTCCGCGAGATGTCGGGACTGTCGTACACGAAGCTGCCGTTGGACCGTGACGTGGTGTGGCTGAAGCTGCCGTTCCCGTCCGAGTGGGACGACCGTACGTATCGCATCCGGATCCGCGGCGACCAGCACGGGCTGTTCATCCCGACCCACCCGGACAGTGTGCGCGTCGGCTTCAACATCCCGAAGGGCGGGCTGAAGGACCTGCGCGCCGAGGGTCTGCCTGCGCTGTACGAGCGGCTGGACCGGCTCGCGCCGGAGCTGGCCGGGCCGGTGCGCGCGGAGATCCGCTCCTGGTCCGACACCTCGATGCTGGACATCTTCACCACGATGGTGCCGCGCTGGTCGATGCCGGGTCTGGTGCTGATCGGCGACGCGGCGCACACGCTGACGCCGATCCTCGGGCAGGGTGTCAATCACGCGATCATCGACGCGGTGACGCTGGCCCCGCTGCTGCGTGCGGCGTTCGACGCGGGCGGGCGCGAGGCGGCGCTGCTGGCGGCGAGCGTCCGGTTCCAGCGGGCCCGGGAGGAGTCGGTCGCCACGTCGCGCGGTCTGCAACTGCGGCAGGAGCGGCTGTTCGCGCTGCACGGCGCCGGCGGTGTGGTGCGACGCTCGCTGTACCGGGTGGTCGACCGGAGCCAGAAGCTGCAGGAGCGGGTGCTGGGACGCGCGTACTTCCAGTTGCAGCAGCCGGGGCCGCACGTCGTGCAGGCGCAGTCCCCCACTGCCCGGGTGTGACCGGAGGCCCCACCGCCCGGGTGTGACCGGAGGGTCAGCAGACCGGGGCCGGACCGCGAACGGCACAAGGCCCCGGCCCGCACGGCGCGTTCCCGTACGGGCCGGGGCCTTCACCCTGTCCGCCCACCGTCTTCGGCCACGGCCACGGACCGTCCCCGGCCGCGTGGCGGGGACGGACGCGTGGCGGGGACGCACGGTCGCGGGACGCACGGTTGCGCCACCGGACCGGCGGGTCAGGTTGTCGCCGCACCGGCCCCACCCCCCGCCCCGTCGCACTGGAGCGGAACTGAGGACGCGGCGGCGTGGAACCGGCCTCACGGCCCGGTCCGTCACTCGGCCGACGGCTCCCAGCCCACCGCCACCAACCGCCCCGTGCGGTACCGGACCCGGCGGGCCGGGCCGCCGACCGGCCCTTGCGGACTTTTACGGTCAGGCCGTCAACCGACCCCCGCCGCACCGAACCCAGCCGATCAGACCGCCGACCGGTTACCGCCAGGCCGAACCCGCCGGCCGGGCCGCCGACCGGCCGTCGTGGTACCGGACCGACGTGGTCGGTCGCGGCGGCGCCCGGCCGTCACCGGGTGACGGCCGGGTACTGCCGCGCCGGGGCCGTCACCAGGAGACGGGCAGCCGGGTCAGGCCGTGCACCATCATCCCGGTCGTCAGCTCCAGGGCCTCGACCTCCTCCGCGAGCCGCAGACCGGGGAACCGGTTCAGCAGCGAGGTGACGACGATCTGCAGCTCCGCCCTGGCCAGCGCGGCGCCCACGCAGAAGTGCGGGCCGTGGCCGAACGCGACGTGGTGGACGGCCTCGGGCCGGGTGAGGTCGAACTCGTCGGCCTGTACGCCCGGGAAGCGCGTGGGGTCCTGATTGGCGGAGCAGACCGCCGCCAGCACGGCGCTGCCCTCGGGGATGACGGTGCCGCCGATCTCCACGTCCTCCAGGGTGATCCGCAGCGGGCCTCCGTCGCCGATCGGGTTGACGCGCAGCAGTTCCTCGATGGCGTGGTCGATCATCTCGGGGTGCTCGCGCAGCGTGGCCAGGTGCTCCGGGTGGCGCAGCAGGGTCAGCATGATCTTGCCGATCATGCTGACGGTGGTCTCGTGGCCGGCGACGAGGATGGTCGCCGCCATGACGATCAGCTCGAACTCGTTGAGGCTGCCCTCTTCGTCGTGGGCGGTGACGAGCGCCCCCATCAGGTCGTCCGTCGGCTCCTCACGCTTGCGCTTGACGAGGGCACCCAGGTACTCGATCATCTGCTGGCGCTGCGCGGCGGTCTCCTCCGGGGTGTGCGCGGTCAGCGAGACGAAGGCGTCCGACCACTCACGGAAGCGGTCGCGGTCCTCGAAGGGCACACCGAGCAGTTCGCAGATCACCATCACCGGCAGCGGGAAGGCCAGGGCCGTGTTGAGGTCGACCGGCCCGTCCTGCTTCTCCATCTCGTCGAGGAGTCCGTCGGTGAGTTCCTGGATCCGCGGACGCATGTTCTGCACCCGGCGGGCGGTGAACTCCCGGGAGACGAGCCTGCGCAGCCGGGTGTGCTGGGGCGGGTCCGTGGTGAACAGGCTGCCCGGCACCGGGGGTGTGCTGGTGAGCTGCGGGGCGTCGGGGGCGATGGTGGCGGCCCGGCTGAACCTGGCGTCGGCGAGAACGGTGCGCACATCGTCGTAGCGGGTCACCACATAGCCCTCGTCGCCGCTGGGCAGCCGGACGTGGGCGACGGGGCACTTGGCCCGCAACTCCTCGTAGACGGGGGGTACTTCGACAGCCGAAGGGCGGTGGAACGGGTAGTCCATCAGGGGTTGGCCGGCCTTGGGCCCGCCGTGCGTCGTGTCCGTCGTTTCCATGCGTTTCCTCCGGCAACAGTGCTCAGCGGTTACTTGGCTGCGGTGGTGCAAGGGGCCGACGCGCGGCGCGAGACGCGGTCGGGGACCCGGACGAGCCTCGCAGCGAGGGCTTGCGCGGCACCAAAGCGCCCCGCGGGCGCCGGGTCAGCGCTGTCCGCCGTCGGCGCCGCGCAGGCCGAAGCCGAGGGCCCGGTCGGCGGCGATGTGCACCAGCCAGGCCAGACCGAAGTTGAACAGCGGGACGGCGATGGTTGAGCGGTCGGGGATCAGACAGCAGAGCATGACGACGACGGCGACGAGGGGCCGGTGCAGGAGGTTGTAGAAGGGCACGGCCCTGCGGGGCATCCGGCCGTGCTCGTGCGGACCGGAGAGCGCGGCGAGGAAGGACAGGTCGGGTACGACGAGACCGGCGATAGCGGCGACGATCACCCAGCCGCCGTACTTCGCCGTCTCGAACACCAGAAAGATCAGCAGGAGGACGGCCAGCACCCCCCAGGCGAGGCGGACCTGCGGTGAGGCCGAACTCCTCGTGGCGCCTTCCGCGGCGTCGTGTGTCACGGGACGTGTTCCTTTCGCGATGGTTCCGTACCGGCTCGGGAGGGGGCGGCGCGGCGGCCGCGCGGTGGTGGTCGAGGGAGGGCCGGAGGCCCGCCGTTCCCGGGTCACCGGGGACGGCGGAGCGTAGCCCGACGGCAGGGGCCGGGTCATGGCCCCCGCATGACGGATAAATGACCGGAACATGAGATTCTCACCATCCGGCCGCCGGGTCGCGGTACCGGCCCGTCACACCGCGACCCGCTCCTTGGCGTACCGGCGCGTCAGGGAGGCGAGTTCACGCAGGAAGAGGTCCTCGTGCGACCTGACGAAGAAGTGCCCCCCGGGCATCGTACGCAGTTCGCAGCCGTCCCCCGCGTGCCGCCTCCATGCGGCCACCTGGTCCACGGTGACCAGCCGGTCCCCGTGTCCCGCGAACAGGTGCAGCGGTACCCGCAGCGGCTCGGCCGGCGCGGCGCCGCTGCCGAGGCACAGCCGGATGTCGTCGCGGGCCACCGGGAGCAGCGCGGAGAGGAACTCGGGACGTTCGAGCAGCGTCTGCGGGATGCCGCCGAGTGCCACCAGGCCGGCGACGAGTTTCTCGTCCCCGGCGTCCGGGTCGGCGATCGGCGGGGCCGGCAGGTGCGGGGCACGGTAGGCGCTCAGCACGAGTGCCCGGGGCAGGGCCGCGCCGCGCCGCTGCCGCCGCCGGGCGAGCGAGTACGCGATGAGCGCCCCCATGCTGTGTCCGTAGAAGAGGTGGGGTTCGGACAGCTCCTCGTCGAGCTGCGCGTCCATGTCGTCGATGAGGGCGTCCAGATCGGTGAACCTGGGTTCGGTGAATCGTTCCTCGCGGCCGGGCAGTTGCACGGGTATCACCCGCACCCCGGCGTCGTGGGCGTCGAGGCAGCGCTGCCATCGCCGGTACGCCGAGGCTCCGCCGCCCGCGTACGGGAAGCAGAACAGCCGTGTCGCGGGGCCGGGTTCGTCGTCCGGGCGCTTCCGGGACAGGTATCGCGTCATGATGCTCCGTCTCGGTTCCGTCCAGGGGTGAGTGGTCGGCCGGGTCCGCGGTGCGAGAACGGGCGGGACGGCCCGGCCGGCGGCGAGCCCCACGCTGCCCGGGCTCGCTAAAAGGCCGCCAAACTCGGCACGGTGAGGTCGAGTCGGGGGTCGGCTGCCAGGATCGCCCGGTGCAACTTCTGCAGGCGCAGGGAGGGCTCGATGCCCAACTCCTGGACGGTTGACGCGCGTAGCTTTCGAAAAACCTCAAGCGCCTGCCACGCGCGTCCGCACCGGTAGAGCGCCAGCATCAGCAGCGCGTGCAGACTCTCCTGGAGCGGGGCGCGCTCGGTGAGCGCGAGGAGTTCACCGATCACCTCGGCGTGTCTGCCGAGCCGCAGATCCGCGGTGATCCGCCCCTCCAGCGCGGAACGCCGCGCCTCCTCCAGCCGCAGCAGCTCGACCCGGAGCGCGGGTCCGATGCGTACGTCGGCGAGGGTCGGCCCGCGCCACATGGCGAGCGCCTCGCCCAGCAGCTTCGAAGCCATCTCGTCGTCGCCGCTCTCCAGGGCCCGCAGGCCGCGGCCGCTGAGCTGCTGGAAGAGGTCGGCCTCCAGGACGGGCGCGGGCATGTTCAGCGCGTACCCGGCGTAGCCGCGGCTCAGCACCTCCTTGGGCGCGCACTCGTGCTCCGGCCCCAGGGCGTGGCCGATGGCCCGGCGCAACTGCTTGACATAGGTCTGCACCACACCCGCGGGCCCGCTGGGGGGTCTGGACTCCCACAGCTCTTCCGTCAGGGTCGTCACGTTCACGTCCCAGCCCGCGTTGACCGCCAGCAGCGCGAGCAGCTGCCGCGGCTTGGCCGCGCTCGGCACCACGGAGGTACCGTCGATGCTCACCACGAGCGGCCCGAGAACCCCGATCTCCATGCCACTGCTCCTTCCGCCTGCCGGAACACTGACACGTCGTCGGCTACAACGACACTTATCCGATCATGATTTCGGCCGGGAATCTGGCTGCCCCGGGGTATGAAATTTTCATGGTTGCGGCCTTCGGTGACCGGCTTTAAGCGATGCTTCAGGGCCCGCGGCAACCCTGGGCGCCGACGGGGGCCGTCTCGGGACGGCCGCGGGACCGGCTGCGGAGAAGAGGGGCGGTATGAGGCTGAGGTTCTGGCTCGGCAAGGCCGCGGCCAGTGCGTTGAACCTGCTCATCCAGCTCGGCGCCTTCTCCGTCGGACCGCTGCCCGGCGTCCACTACCCCGACCCCGGCCCGGACCCCGACCGCGGTCCGCGGGACGAGGGCCCGCCGGACACCGCGCACACGCCCCCGGCCTGGCACCCGGAGGGCCGGTGCACGACCCCACCGAGCCAGACCGAACGGGAACTGTGGGCCGCCCTCGGCATCGACCTGAAGCAGACCGGCAGTTGACGAAGCCGCCAGTCGACGTACCGGAACATGACGAGCCGTCGCCCCACCCACACCGCCCTCAATGACACCGAGAGCCACGCTCACGGCTGAGGGGCGCTCCACGGAGCGCCCCTCACCGACGAAAACCCTTCGACCAGCGGTCACTGTTCGCGCGGCCTCGGTCCCTTGGTGGACGGGGAACGATGGGTTACCCGCTCGTTCAGGCAGGTCGCCAGGACCCTCCGGTGTCTGTCCGTCTCCTCTTTCCTCATCGGCCGACCGTAGCGACCCGTCGGGTCGGCCGGGCTGATGAGTCAGCCGACGAAGGCTGTGTAGGTGCCGACCGAGAGGCCCGAGAACGTCAGGAGTTGGCGCGGTTTGAGGAGGGTGAACGCTGCGTGCATCCCGATGCCGGCTGCGACGGCGTACGACGTGGTCTGCGGGAGGAGCAGCGCGACGGGCAGGGCGATCTCGGCAACGATGACGGTGACCGCGACCAGGTGCCACACGCGGATGTCGCGAGCGGTGAGGTTGCCCGTGCGTCGGTGGACGACGCCAGTGATGGCGTGCCGACGGCGGTAGGGGATCTGATCGTGGAGCTGGGTGTAAGCGTGCATCCACTGGGCGAGGTAGAGGCCGGTGCGGAACTGGCGGGAGCGGAGCTTCTGGAAGGCGCTGTTCCAGTAGAGGTCGGTGGTGACGAGCACCAGGAGCACCTGGGCCCAGGTGTTGGCCGTACTGGGGTGGTGCTCGATGGCCAGGCCGTGGCCGAGGTCTCCGGCGACCAGGAGGCACGCGCCGGTCAGGAGGGTGAACCGTACGGCGCTCGGACTCTTGAGGTAGAGCAGTTCCATGGCGGCCCCGGCCAGGACCAGCAGGAGGGCCAGTCGGGGTACTAGGCCGACGGCCAGGGCGACGGCGGCGGCCGTGCGGAGGATCAGCATGGGCCGGTAGAGGCCGGCCAGGAGGCGGCCGTGCCGGGGGCCGAAGCGCTGTTCGGCGAGGTTCAGGCTGAGTGATCCGGGCGCGAACCTCTTCCAGCCGCCCTGCCCGAAGGACAGAGCGAACCGCGCGGCGAGCACGGTGCCGTAGGCGATGCGGAACAGCTGGAGTCGTCCGGGATCGGTCGGATGCTGGAATCCGTCTGCGACGACGTCAAAGAACCACACGGCTGTCCCTCACCTCGATCGCCTGCTCGCCCTTGACGGACAGGACACGGCCGTCCCCGTCGATCCGGCCGGTACGGACCAGGTGGTCGATGACCGTCTGGAGCTGGGGCGGAGGCAGCAGGAATGTCCCCGGGCTGAGGAACGCGTATGGGTTGACGGGCTCGGTTCGGCCGTCCTGGGTGCCGGTGAGGGTGACGATCACGAAGGTGGCCCGGGAGAACAGGGGGTAGCGCATCCAGCGTCCGGGTCTGCGGGTGAAGCCGGTGAGCATCCAGATCAACAGAGCTGCGGTGGCTGTGAGTTGGGCAGCGGACAGTAGGGTTGCGGGCATGACAGGGGACCTCCGGGCCGGGAGGGACAAGGTGGTGGTGAGGGCCGTTACTCGGGCTTGGGGGGCCGCTGCATCAGGGCGGCGACAGCGTCGTCGAGAGTGACCGTGCCGTGCAGCACGGCGGTGACCACGGTCGTGATCGGCATGTCGACGCCGTGGGCGCGGGCGAGGTCGAGAATCGCCTCCGCCGACTTGACGCCCTCGGTGGTCTGCCGGGTCTCGGCGGCGGCCTCGACAACGCTCAGACCGTGGCCGAGGTGGGTGCCGAAGGTGCGGTTGCGGGAGAGCGGGGAGGAACAGGTGGCCACCAGGTCCCCCATGCCGGACAGGCCGGCGAGGGTGGTCGGCTGGGCGCCCAACGCTGTGGCCAGCCGGATGCTCTCCGCCAACCCTCTCGTCATGATCAGGGCCGTGGCGTTGTCGCCCAGGCCCAGACCGACAGCGATACCGACGGCCAGCGCGATCACGTTCTTCAGCGCGCCACCCATTTCGCAGCCGATCACGTCAGTGGAGGTGTAGGGCCGGAAGTACGGGGTGTGGCAGGCCGTTTGGAAGCGGCGGGCGGTGTCCTCGTCGGGACAGGCAATGGTGGCGGCCGCGGGCTGCCTGGCCATGATCTCCCGCGCCAGGTTCGGGCCGGACAGCACGGCGACTCGCTCGGCGGACACGCCGGTCACCTCTCGGATGACCTCGCTGGCCCGCAACCCGGTGTGTGTCTCGATGCCCTTCATGAGTGAGACGATCACTGTCTGGGGCTCAAGGTGTGGCGTCCACTCCTTCAGGCACAGGCGCAGGGACTGTGCAGGGACGGACAGCACGAGGAAGTCGGCACCGTGCAGCGCGGCCGCCGGATCGGTTGTGGCGGTGAGTGAGGCCGGCAGCTCGATATCCGGGAAGTAACCGGGGTTGAGGTGGCTGGTGTTGATCGCGGCGGCGATGCCTGCGCGGCGGGCGTGCAGGACCACGCTGGTGCCGGCGTCGGCGAGGATGGTCGCCGCGGCGGTGCCCCAGGACCCCGCGGAGAACACCCCCGCGCGGGCGGGGACGTGCTCGCTCACTGCTGGGTCCTCTCGTCCGGAACGCGGCCGGCGTCTGGGTGGCCGGGCCTGGTCATCGTATCGGCCGCAGCCTCTGCCGAGCGGTCTGTCGAGAGCGGCGCAGCGTGAGCAGGACCGCGCGCCGACCGGGCAGCAGGGGAAGCGTGCGGGTGGCGGTGGCCAGCATGATCTGCGCTTCGGCGTCGCCGAGCTCGCGTTTGAGGGTGTCCGCGTGGCGGATCCATAGCCGGAACACCCTCTCCCATGTGGCGGGTTCGTCCGGGCGTTCGTCGACGTGCTCCAGGACCAGCCCGGCGGCCCGGGCGTGGTGTTCGAAGTCCAAGTCGGCGTCGCGACGTACGGCACGGGTGAGGGCGAGGCGGCCGCCGGGCGCCAGGACGCGGCCGAGCTCGCGCAGCGCGCGGGCCCGGTCGGTGGCGAAGCCGAGGGTGTCCACGCACACCACGGCGTGGGCGCAGCCGTCGGGCAGGCCGGTGGCCTCCAGCAGGGCGACACGGAAGACGGCACGGTCGACGGGGACGAACCCAGTGGTACGGGCGGTGGCCTGCGTGATGGCGGCCGTCGCCAGGTCGATGCCCACCAGGCGGACGGACAGGGCGCGAGCCAGCCACAGGCCGACCCCGCCGGTACCGCAGCCCGCGTCGACCAGGAGCTGGCCCGACGTCAACCGCAGGCGGGTGACCAACAGTCCCAGCAGCGGCCACTCGCACGAGCTGTTCGCGGCGACCTCGTACGGGTAGCGCTCACCCATCGCCTCGGCGTACAGGCGCGCGACGAGCGGTGCACCAGCCGCCCGGGCGGTGTGCCAGGTGTCGAACGCGGCCGCCACCGCCTGCGCTCCGGATGCCGGGGCGGCGGGGGCGGCGGGGGCAGCCGCGGGGAGGATGTGGTGTGTCATCGGGGCATCGACCTTGTGATCCGTGAGCGGGTGCCGGGAGCAACGACCTGGACGGCGTGGACGGGGCCCGCCGAGGCGGACAGGTCCAAGGCCAGGGGTTCGTGTCGGGTGACCCGCTGAACCCGGCGTGCGATGTCGGCGACCTGGTCGGCGAAGCCGCCGCGGACGGGCTCGAAGCCGGCCGTGGCCTGCGGCCAGTCGACGAGGCCGGTGCGCTGTGCGGGGCGGAAGGCGGGGACGTGGTCGGCGGAGGCGGGCGAGCTCGGCAGGTCGTCCCGGGTCCCGGAGATCACGGTGAGCCGTGACTGCGCGGCCTCGGTCAAAGCCCGGGTCAGCGCGATGACGGGGCTGGTGTGGCAGCCTCCGCCGGCGAACACCATCGGCAGGTCCTCCGACCACACGTAGGCCAGAGCGACCGGCAGCCCGTATGGGCCCTCCACCAGCGCCATCTCCAGCGCCATCTGCGCTGCCGTCAGACGGTCGATGACTTCCCGGGTGTACGGGTCTTCGACGGTGCCGGGGGCGATCAGGATCCGCCGACGTCCACCCGACTGACCGTCCCGGTAGAGGACATCCCGCTCCACGACCTCGAACAGGCCGTGCAGCAGCGCCTCGTCGCGGGTGGTCCCGCAGGCCAGGCCGGTGCTGGTTGCACGCAGCAGATCCGGGCTCCACTCCGGCCGCTGCACCCGCCGGCGCACCACGTCGAGGGGCACCAGCACCTTGTCCCCGCTCACCAGGCCGCTGCCCGCCGTCCACTCCCACACCATCCGCTCCAGCACGCTCGGGTCGTACCGAGTGGCCAGCGGCAGGGCGGACAGCGGGCAGTGCAGGCCGACTGCCCCGGCGGGGCCGTGCGTGGCGACGGGCAGCGGCTGTTCGACGTGCCACAGCTCGATGGCCTCCATGGCGGCCGAGATCTTCGCGAGCAGGTCGGTGGCGCCCTTGCCCTGGGACGTGCTCAGGGTGCGGGAGGCGGGCCTGATCGCCGTCCACACCGGTAGCCCGATACAGTCGAGTCCGGTCAAGTTGGCGACCCGGGTGATCCCGTACTCCTTCAGCCGTTCGGCCAGCATCTCCCAGGTCTCCTCCGGGGCCCGGGCACGCACTGTCCCCGGCAGCTCCATCAGGCCGTCACCGCCCACCACGGATCGCCTCCTTGCTCGTCTCGGTCGCTTCTCCGGCTTCGTTGAGGAATCCGGGCACGAGCCGCTTGACCATCTCAATGGCATATGCCGCACCGATCAGACCGCGGGCAGACGCCTGCGCATCGAGCGTCTTCGGCTGGCAGCGCCACACTTGGAGCAGGGCCTGGCGCGCGATGTCGTCGGACACGGCCGCGGCCCCGGGGCGCTCGCTGCGGTACGCGGTGAGCGCGTCGGTGTACCGGGCGACCGCCAGGCGGTCGTCGGGGGTCTCCCCGGCCAGCAGCACGGCGACGGCCGCCTCGTCGCGCAGGTCGAGTGCGGGGTGGAACACCCGGTGCGCAGGCAGTGCGCCGCCGGTCGCCCGCTGAAGCCGCTCCGGCAGCGGCAGGCCCTCGCCGCCACGGGCTGGATGCCAGGAACGGTGGGCGAGGAAGTCAGCCCACCGCCCCCGGAAGTCCGGGTCGAACACCTGCTGGTAGACGACGCGGGCCGCGGTGGACAGCTCCATCCCGTCGACCCAGGACAGGGCGAAGTGGTTGGACCAGGCCCGGAAGTACGAGGAGTCCCAAGTCACCGGCGGGGGCGGCTCACCGGCGGCCCGGTCCCGGCTGCCGAGGGCAGTGCGTACGGCGGCCAGGGCGTCGAGGCGCTTGAGGTCGCCGAAGTGCGGGTCACATTTGCGCTGTTGGGACAGCCAATCGGCGAACTCCGCCTCCGCATGCCGCCGGCAGACGGCCCACACCGCGGCCGTGGTGCGCTGCGGGTAGTAGACGGCGCGCAGCGCGGCCAGCAGCCACTCGGCCCGCGCCTCGTTCAGGACTCCGGCCTCCTGGGCCAGCTGAAGAACGTGCCGCAGGTTCACCACGGGCCAGGTCAGCGCCTCCCGGGCACCGTCTGGGACCTGGCCGACCGCCACCTCGTCATCCCCGGTGATCTCTCCCCGGGCGTAGGCGGTGTAGATGGCGCCGACGCCGAGCATCCCGAACGCGTCCAGCTCGGCGGCCCGCAGTGCACCGATGCTGGCCGCACCGATCACCCGCACGCCTCGGCCCATCGCGGCCAGGACCTCCTTGTGCTTGAGCGCCGGGGCCTGGTGGTACACCCCGTCGATGATCACGGCGGTGTCGCCGTCACGGACGGCGGCGTCGAACAGGTCGCCGTGCTGGATCGGCGGCCAGATCCGTACCCCCGGCGCCGACAGCACCGGCTCGGACCTCGGCAGCGTCGGCCCGACGAACACGTGGTGCAAGGCTCCTCCAGAGTCGGACGGGAGGGGTGTCCCTCCCCGGTCCGGGGGACTCTGGGAGGGACACCCTGGGGGACGACTGCGGGTCAGGGAACGAACGGGTCGTCGTTCTCAACGTCCTCGGCGACGACCACGATCTCGGTGACCTCCGAGGTCTCCTCCGCCGCGATGGTGGCGGCCGCAGCAGCGGCAGCGGACTTGTGCATGGCTCCTCCTGGGGAACGGGGTTCAGCGGCCGGCCGGACCGGCGCGGCCTGTTGACGTCCGCCAGTGAAGCCGGGCCGGCCGAAGCCGGTAAGCCCCACCAGGGGGACCCCACCGTGGGGGTATCGTCCGCGCTGATGCTTCGTCATCCTGTGGGAGCCGAGGGGGCTTACTCGTGGTAGACGACTTACGGACGTCACCGGCCCAGGTGCCGCCCCACCTGCTGCGCGACCTGCGGTTCGTCCAGGCCGCCCATACCCATGACTTCCCGGCGCTCTTCGCCCTGGCGCACAGCCACGGGGTGAGCTACTACCGGATCGGTGAGGCGTGCGGCATCAAGCCCGAGCGCGTGTCGCTCATCGCGCGGGGCAAGGCGACCGTGACCGCGCTTGACACAATCGTCCGTGTTGCGGACGCACTTCGGATTCCGGGTGCCCTTCTGGGGCTTGCTGCGCGACCCTGGGAGGACAGCACGCCCGAACCCCACCTGGAGTCCGACGATGGAGACGACCCCATGAACCGCCGCCAGCTGCTGCGCGGTGCGCTCGCTGCCGGTCTCACCGGGGCGGCGCTCACCGCTCTGACCGACACCCGCCAGTCGCTGGACCTGGCGCTCGCCGCGGACACCGAACCGGCCGACCTGTCCGACCTGGAGGCGGCCACCGAGACGTACGGCTACGGCTACCACGGGCAGGCCCCACCCAGGTGTTGGCCGACATCGTGGGCGACTTCGCTGAGCTCCGGCCTTTCCTGAGCATCCCTCAGCCGGTCGCCACCCGTATCCGGGTATGCCGGACCGCCGCGCAGATGGCCGGCATGACGGCCATCGTGCTGCACGACCTCGGCGCCCGGCGCCACGCACGGGCCTGGTTCGACACCTCCGCCACAGCAGCCCAGGAATCCGGCGACAAGCAACTGCTCGCCTGGATCTGGGCGCGCGAGGCGATGGTCCCCCTCAACTACGGCGCCCCGCAGGCCGCAGCCCAACTCGCCGAGCAGGCCCGTCGGGCCGCCGGAGACCGCCCGACCGCCCCGGCGACCCTTGCGGCCGCCGTCGCCGCTCGCGCCTATGCCCTCTCCCACCAGAGCGAGCAGGCCCGCGACGCACTCGCGGCCGCCGACCGTTACATGGATCGACTCGACGCCGGCTCGCGGGCCGACACCTGGCTCACTCACGGCGAGCAGAAACACCACGTGCACCTGTCCCACGCGCTCACCGCGCTCGGCGACACCGGCCGCGCCCGCGAGAGCCAGGACCGGGCGCTGGAGCTGTCCGCGCCGACCAGCACGATGACCCGTTCCCTGCTCCAGATCGATGCGGCCGCCTGCGTCCACCATGACGGCGATCCCGAGCAGGCGTGCCGTCGCACGGTCGCCGTGATGGTCGGCCTCCCGGACGCCTACCGCACCGGGCTTGTTCACCGCCGGGCGTTGGATCTGTACCGCTCGATCCCCACGCAGCAGCACCGCGAGGCCGCCGTACGCGAGCTGCGGGACGTACTGGCGGGCTGATCCGCTGGATCCGCATCGGGGCCATCCCTGTTGGGTCCCATGGGGCCCTCCGGAACGGGTCAGACCGTGGGGACCTGCCGGAGGAGAAGGTCGTATGCCGGCCCGCCGGGTTCGATGCGGTACGGGCCCGTGTACCGGTAGCCGAGCCGCTCGTACAGTGCGCGCCCGGCGGTGTTGTCGGGGCGGGCCAGCAGCGAGGACCACTCGGGGTTGATCGCAGTGCGGAGCCCGGTGTGGAGGCGGGTCCCGATGTCCTGGCCCTGCCAGGCCGGGGTGACCGCGAGCTCGCACAGCCTCATCAGACGCCCGACGCGGACGTGTTCGGGGATCTGCGGCAGCAACTCATGGCCGAACCAGTACTCCGGCGCGCGTGGGAAGGCGTATCCGAAGCCGACGGAGCAACGGTCCCCAATCCCCAACTGGTCCCAAAAATGATCAAAGGGTGGTTCCGGACTGCTCCGAAACCACCCCTGAACCGCGACTTCACAAGTCGGGACGACAGGATTTGAACCTGCGACCCCTTGACCCCCAGTCAAGTGCGCTACCAAGCTGCGCCACGTCCCGGTGCGCTCACACACGGTGACCCGGGTGAGCGCGTGAGGAGCACTGTACCCCACGCCCCGGGGCGCGCCGAAAGCGGTACTGGGCCCAAAGCGGTACCGGGCGGGGCCGCGGGCCGGTGGGGGACAATCCGGGTATGGGAAACACGGGCGCATCACCGGGTCGGCCGGCCGGCACCCGGGACCGGGACAGCGCGGGCCGCGCACGCAACGCACGGCCCCGGGACGGGCTGGGGCGGCCCCTGCCGTACGGCGCGGACGGGGTGGCGCGCCAGCCGGAGGGGGTCGTGCGCACGCCGTCGCGGACGGTCGCCGAGGCGCAGGAACTGCTGGACGCGGGGCGGCCCTTCCATGCGCACGAGGTCTTCGAGGACGCCTGGAAGTCCGGGCCCGAGGACGAGCGCACGCTGTGGCGGGGCCTGGCCCAACTGGCGGTGGGGCTCACCCATGCGGCCCGGGGCAATGCCACCGGCGGGCCGCGGCTGCTGCGCCGGGGCGCGGGGGCGGTCGAGGAGTGGGCAGCGCACAGCGGGCGGGAGCGGCCGCATGGGCTGGACGTGGCCGGGCTCGCGGCCTGGGCGCGCGCGCTGGCGGGCGCGGTGGAGCGGGACCGGGCGCCCGTCGACGCCGCCGCGCGGGCCCCGCGACTGCGCGGGCGGCAGGCGTCGTAGCGCTCGGCGGGACGGGCGTGCACACCCGGTCGGGGGCATGGGGCAGACTCGGGGCGTGCGAAGAATTCTTGTCATCGGTATCGGCGCGGGCGACCCGGAGCAGCTGACCCTGCAGGCGGTCCGGGCGCTGCGCGACACGGACGTGTTCTTCCTCCTCGACAAGGGCGAGGTGAAGAGCGATCTGACCGGGCTGCGCCGACAGATGCTCGACGCGCATCTGCCGCAGGGGACGTACCGGCTGGTGGAGGCGCGTGACCCGGAGCGGGACCGGGGCGCGGGCGGCGCGGCGTACTCCCCGGCGGTCGGCGAGTGGCGCGGCGCACGTGCCGACATCTATGCGCGGCTGATCGCCGAGGAGGTGGGCGAGGACGAGACCGGGGCGTTCCTGGTGTGGGGGGATCCCGCGCTGTACGACAGCACGCTGGGGATCCTGGAGGAGGTGCTGGCCCGGGGCGCCGTCGCCTTCGCGTACGAGGTCGTGCCGGGCATCAGCAGTGTCTCGGTGCTCGTCGCCCGGCACCGCACGGGCCTGAACCGGGTGGCCCGGCCCGTGCAGATCACCACGGGGCGGCGGCTGGCCGAGGGCTTCCCCGAGGGCGTGGACGACGTGGTGGTGATGCTCGACGCCCACCAGGCGTTCCAGCGGTACGCCGACGAGGACATCGACATCTACTGGGGCGCCTATCTGGGCACCCCGGACGAGATCCTGGACTCCGGTCCGCTCGCCGAGGCCGGGCCGCGCATCGAGCGGCTGCGCGCCGAGGCCCGGGACCGCAAGGGCTGGATCATGGACACGTATCTGCTGCGCCGCAATCCGCACGACCGCTGACGGCGGCACCAGGAACCGGGACCCGGTGGTGCGGCCGACCGGCTCAGCGCGTCGGTCGGGGCGGGGTGCGGCCCAGCCGTTCCAGCACGGCCGCGACGTCCGGCACCGCCGTCACTCCGGCCGGCAGCGGGGGCCTGCGGACGACGACCACGGGCAGGCCGAGGGTGCGGGCGGCCGTCAGTTTGGCGGCCGTGGCCGCTCCCCCGCTGTCCTTGGTGACCAGGACGTCGATCCGGTACCGACGCAGCAGCGCGGTCTCGTCGGCCACCGTGAACGGGCCGCGCGCGAGAAGGAGTTCGGCGTGCGGCGGTAGCGGCGGCGCGGGCGGCTCCACGGACCGTACGAGGAAGTGCACCGCGGTGAGGCGGGCGAAGGCGGCGAGCCCGAGGCGGCCGGTGGTCAGGAACGCCCGGCGGCCGAGGCCGGGCAGCGCTTCCGCGGCGGCGCCGAGGGAGGGCACCGGATGCCAGCGGTCGCCGTCGCCGGGCTGCCAGCCCGGACGGCGCAGCACCACCAGCGGCACCCCGGTCGCCGCCGCGGCGCGTGCCGCGTGGGCGGTGATCCCGGCGGCGAAGGGATGCGTGGCGTCCACGACGGCGTCCACCCGCCGCTCGGCGAGCCACCCGGCCAGCCCCTCGGCCCCGCCGAACCCGCCGGTACGGACGTCCCCGGCCACCGGGGCCGGCCGGGTCACCCGCCCGGCCAGTGAGGTGGTGACCCGGACACCGGGGCCGACCGCCAGTTCGGCGGCGAGCAGGCGCGCCTCGGCGGTACCTCCGAGGATCAGGACGTGCGGGGACATGGGGGTGAGCGTACGGGGTCACGGGACACGGCCGTCCGGGTGTGTGCGGTGCGGGCGTCCGGGCCACATGTGCGGTACGGACATGCGGACCACACGTCCGGTACGGGCATGCAGCCCGCGCGCCCCGTGCGGACATGCAGCCCGCGCGTCCGGTGCAGGCATGCGGATGTATGCGGAACCGCGCTCCTCGGGCCGCGGAGGCAGCGCGGTCGGCGTCAGCGCAGCAGCAGTTGCGCGCCGCCCACGATCGTCGCCGCGATCAGCAGGTGCTCGAACAGCCGCTGGTTGATCCTGCTCACGGCCCATCTGCCGAGGAACGCCCCGGGCACGACGAACAGGACGAGAGCGGCGTCGAGGAGCAGCGAGCGGCCGTCGATCAGGCCGAGGCCGACGCTGAAGGGGATCTTGGACACGTTCACGATCAGGAAGAAGAACGCCGACGTGCCCAGGAAGCCCAGCTTCCGGAAGCCCGCCGACAGCAGGTACATCGACATCACCGGGCCGCCCGCGTTGGCGACCATGGTGGTGAAACCGCCGAGGACGCCGTACGAGCGGGCCTTGACGCGGCCCGCCCGGCCGGTGTCCCACTCCGGGCTCCGACCGCTGTCGGCCCGGCGCCGCCGCCAGAGCGTGACCGCGGCCATCAGCAGCAGGATCGCGCCGATCGAGGTCCGTACGACCCCGTCGTCGGCCCGCATCAAGAACAGCGTGCCGATCACCACTCCGGCCGCGACGGCGGGGAACAGCCGCCACAGCGTGGGCCAGTGGGCGTGCCGCCGGTAGGTGGCGACGGCGAGCAGATCGCCCGCGATCAGCAGGGGGAGCAGCACGCCGGTGGAGGAGCGGGCGGGCAGCACCGCCGCGAAGACGGCGAGGCTGACCGTGTTGGCCCCGCTCACCGCGGTCTTGGAGAAGCCGACCAGGAGCGCCGCGAAGGCGAGCGCGGCGAACTCCCGGCCTGAGATGTGCCAGAGCGTCATCGTGTTCATGCGGACACCGATGCTATGCCCACGCATCTGGGCCGCGTAAGCACACGTCTGGGCTGCGTAGGCTCGCGTCGGTTCGCGAAAGGAAGCGTCTGGTTCGCGAAAGGAAGCGTCCCGACGAGCCACAGGGAGGCGCGCGACCGGTCATGACGTCGGCGCGGACGACCGGCGACGTGACACGGCCCTCCCGGCGGAGCCCTCGCTCAGGACCGCTCGACCAGCAGCGCGCTGCCCTGCCCCACCCCCACACACATGGTCGCGAGCCCCCGCTCCGCTCCCGTGCGGCGCATCCGGTGCAGCAGGGTGGTGAGGATGCGGGCGCCCGAGCAGCCGAGGGGGTGGCCGAGGGCGATCGCCCCGCCGTACGGGTTGACCAGGTCGGGGTCGATGCCGAGCAGGTCGACGCAGGCCAGGGCCTGGGCGGCGAACGCCTCGTTGAACTCGGCCTCCTGGATGTCGCCCCCGCCAGCCGACCCGGGCCAGCACCTTGCGGGTGGCGGGCACGGGGCCGATGCCCATCACATCGGGGTGGACGCCGGCGGAGGCGCCGGCCGCATACCGGCCGAGCGGCTGAGAGCTGCGAACAGAGTGGGAGTCCGATCAGCGTGCGGCGTCTGGTGCGTGCGATCGCAAGGCGCCGGAAGGTCCTCGTAGCGGAGCTACCAGGG